>JACZXC010000126.1 GCA_022571825.1 Myxococcales bacterium
CCCAGAAACTCCACGTGCTCCTCTAGGTCGAGGGACTCTCGGAGCGCCTCCAGCCGCAGCCGATCGTCTCCACGACCCGCTACCAGAAGCCGGCACGAAGTCCCTCGCCCCACCAGTGCGGCCACGGCCTGGAGCAAGAGGTCGACGCGCTTGTAGCGTTTGAGTCTCCCCAGGTACAGGAGGGTGGGTTCGGGAAAGCGCTCTTCGGGAGTAGGCGGAGACAAAACCTCGAGATCGACCCCGTTGGGAATGATCTCGATCCCACTGCGTGGCATCCCGCGCCGCGCGAGATCCTCCGCCGTACTTTCGGAGACCGCAACCGTCGGCACGGATCGGAACACTCTTGGCACCGGAAGCTCCAGAAGCCAGGTCGCCGCCGCCACGGGGAGGGACGCCTCTTGAAATGCCGCCGTCCCGAAGAGGTGGTGGACAATCAAGGCCACTGGTGCCCCGACCCCCCAAAACGGCGAAAAAAAAGGCACCTTGTTCAGGTCCTCCACCACGACGTCGAACCGCTCGGCCCGGAGTCGGCGTCTGAAGTAAACCGGGGCGACGAGAGAAAGCGTGTACCGGCTGCCGACCCGATGCACTTCGATACCGTCGAGCGCAGTGCGACGCGCACACCCCGGCCATGCCGAGCATAAGAGTGTGACCGAGTGTCCCCACGCCACGAGTCGGCGGAAAATCTCGTGGAGATGAACCTCTGCCCCTCCGGCCTGCGGGTTTTCCGGATCGAGCCAATTGAGAACGAGGATCTTCACGCACGGAGCTCCCGGATCAGGCGATCACCCGCTTGTACAGCGCGTCCAAGACGCCATTTACGAACCCTGGGGATTCGGGACCGCTGTACCGCTCGGCCAATCGCACCGCTTCTTGAATCGAAACCTTGGGCGGGATTTCATCGAAACAGATCAACTCGACGGCGGCAATCCTGAGAATTCCGCGGTCGAGCAGAGCCAGGCGCTCCATACGCCAATTATCGAGGGCGACTTCGAGCAGTTCGTCCAGCTCATCCCCTCGAGCGTCCAACTCCGCCACCAGGCGACGCAGATACGGCATCCGCGACTCCGCGATCCTCCGCATGGCCGCGACCGCCTCCAGGGCCTCCGAAACCGTACCCTCCCGTTTTCCCACGTCCCACTGGTAGTGGATCTGCAGCGCCCACGCCCTCGCCCTCGTCCGGTCGATCCGCCGGGCCGCGCTCTCGGCGACCCCGCCCGATTTCTTCAAGACGCTTCAGGAGGGTTCAACAGCCTTCGAGACCTTCGTATAGGCCGATCATGTGGAGTGCACTTCGTGCGAGTTCGCGCCCCTTGTTGCCCGCTTCCCGCGAGGCGCGAGCCCAGGCCTGATCGGCGGTGTCGGTCGTGAGCACACCGAACAGGAGCGGAGTATCAATCTCCCGGGCGACGGCGCCGAGCCCGGAAGAGGCCTCACCGGCCACGTAGTCGAAGTGTGGCGTCTCCCCCCGAATCACACATCCCAGGGCGATGAACGCATCGTGGCGGTCCAGGGCCGCGATCCTCCGGGCCGCTTGTGGAAGCTCCCACGCACCCGGCACCCAATAGACGTCCACCGCGTCCGCCTCGACGCCGAACTCCTCGAGGGTGCTCCGGCAAGCTTTAAGCATTTCTGCCGTCACATCGCCGTTGAAACCTGCCGCGATGATCCCGATGCGCTTGCCCGGCGCCGGATCAGGATCAGGAAGGTGCGAGCCGCTGTCGATCTGCACGTCAAAGGCCCCCGCACAGCACTAAAGGAGGTGGCCCAACTTAGATTTCTTCGTGTCGAGATAACCCTCGTTGTGTTCCCCACGCCCCACGCGGAGAGGTTCCGTACTGGTGATCTCGAGATTGTACCCCTCGAGCCCGACGATCTTCCGAGGATTGTTGGTCAGCAGGCAAATTTTCTTGAGCCCGAGATCGAGGAGAATCTGCGCGCCGATCCCGTAGTCCCGCAGGTCCGGCTTGAACCCCAAGGCCTCGTTCGCCTCGACCGTGTCGTGACCCTGGTCCTGTAGTTCATACGCACGAATCTTGTTGTGCAGGCCGATGCCCCGGCCCTCCTGCCGCATGTACAACAGCACGCCGCGTCCCTCTTCGTCGATCATCTTCATCGCGGCCTTCAGCTGCTCGCCGCAGTCGCATCGAAGCGAGCCGAAGGCGTCGCCGGTCAGGCACTCGCTGTGGACGCGAACCAGCACGATGTCGTCGGCGGTGATTTCTCCCCGGACCAGCGCGATGTGGTCCACGTGATCGATGTCGTTCTCGTAGACCAGCGTCTTGAACTCACCAAAAGCCGTGGGCATGGCCGCCGTTGCCACGCGGCGAACCAGCGTCTCCTTGCGCAGTCGATACTGGATCAGATTGGCGATGGTCACGATCTTGAGGTCATGGATTCGGCCGAATTCCATGAGGTCCGACATCCGAGCCATGGTGCCGTCCTCGTTCATGACTTCGCAGATCACCCCAGCGGGGCGCAGCCCCGCCAGCCGTGCCAGGTCGACGGAACCCTCGGTCTGTCCGGTGCGCCGCAACACGCCACCCTCGCGGGCACGCAGCGGAAACACGTGGCCCGGGCGCGCGAGGTCGGTCGGCCTGGCGTTATCGGCAATGGCGGCCCGGATCGTGGTGGCCCGGTCCGCGGCCGAGATGCCCGTACTCACGCCCTGGCGCGCTTCGATCGAGATCGTGAAGGCGGTACCAAAGCCCGAGCTGTTCTCGTAGTCCGGGACCATCATCGAGAGGTTGAGCTGATCGAGCCTCTCCTCAGTCAGCGACAGGCAGATCAGGCCGCGACCGTACTTCGCCATGAAGTTGATGGCCTCGGGGGTCACCCGCTCCGCAGCCATGCAGAGGTCGCCCTCGTTCTCGCGATCGGCGTCGTCGACGAGGATGACCATCTTGCCGGCGGCGATGTCCACCAGAGCGGCCTCGACCGAGGCGATCGAAGCCTGGATGTCCGGGGAGACCCCGCGGAGCCTGAGGTTCGATTGGGGAGCGCTCATGAGCGAATCGTTGCCTCCCGTACGGACCGCTGCCGCGCGGTTCCGGCGGGCGCGCGTCTATCCACGCTAGGGCCTTGCCAAACTATCAACGGTTGATTCCGGTGTCAAACCAAGTTCACCCGCGGGGCGAAGGCTTGCGCGTGATCCTGCGGATCGAGTCCCTGAAAAGCCGGTTCCACCCAGGCTGCCCGGTGGGCCGGTCAGGCGAAATTGCTGAGCACTCCCTTGAGGAAGTCTTCCTGGGACACACCGAATTTCTGGTCGAAGTGATGGCGCGCATCGAGGCAGGTGTAGAGCCGCCGCAGGAGCTCGCGGAAGGTTTCGATCACTCCCTCGCCCCGGTTGGCGATCGCGGGAAAGGCGGGAATGTCCTTCCAGGATTCGCGGATCTCCGCCAGCGACTTCACGTCCGGCAGGTCGCGCTTGTTGAACTGCACCACCATCGGAATCTGTTTGAAATCGATGCCGTTGGATTTGAGGTTGGCCTCCATGTCCCGCCAAGAGTAGGCGTTGGCACTGGACGACGAGTTCTGCGAGTCGCAGATGAAGGCGATGGCATCGGCGCCCGCTAGCACCACCTTGCGCGTCGACTTGTGCATGACCTGACCCGGCACCGTGAACAGCTTGATCTTGATGGAGAAGCCGCTGTTGGTACCGAATTCGATCGGCAGAAAATCGAAGTAGAGCGTGCGGTCATCGGTGGTGTCAAGAGTCACCATGGTGCCGCGCGCATCCGCATGGATCATCTTGTGAAGCTGCTGCAGGTTGGTCGTCTTGCCCGAGAGCGCGGGGCCGTAGTACACGACCTTGACGGTGATCTCGCGCGCTCCCATGTTGATCTGAACCATCGCGAAGCATTCCTTGAGCCGGCAGCCGGGCTTCGGCTCCTGCACCATCGGCAAACCGGCGATCGGGCGTAACCCCCGCGGGGATTGGGGCTACCAGGCCGACTGGAGCGTCGGCCTCCGCGCAGCGGTCTCAGCGACAGCGTTCAGCGAGCGAGGCCCGGCCGGGCTAGTTCTTGTGAAACGCTTCCAGGAGCGTTCGAGCCGCCGCGGCCGGGCTTGCCTTCTGAGCCACCACGGCGCGCTCGACCTCCGGAATCCGGGCCGCCACCGCCGGGTGAGAGCGAAAGGCGTCCTGAAGGCCCTCGTCGACCAGGCTCCACATCCAGGCACGAGCCTGATCCCGGCGCCGGGACTCGAATTCGCCGCTGTCGGAGAGGACTTGGCGGTGGGCTTCGACGGCCTCCCACACCGTGCCAACACCCTCCCCGGTCACCGCGCTCACCGCCAGCACCGGGGGGCGCCAGTTGGGGGACGGCGGGCGCAGAAGGCCCAGCGCCTGGACATAGGCCGCGAGGCTGCGCTCCGCGACACCCTTCTGGTCGCCGTCGGCCTTGTTCACCACCAGCGCGTCGGCCAGCTCCAGCACTCCCTTCTTGATGCCCTGGAGTTCGTCTCCCGCTCCCGGCTGCAGCAGGACCAGGAAAAAGTCCACCATCGACGCCACCGTGACCTCGGACTGGCCGATTCCCACGGTTTCGATCAGAACCACGTCGTAACCCGCGGCTTCGCAGACGAGCATCGCCTCGCGGGTGCGATGGGCCACCCCGCCGATGGATCCCCCCGATGGCGAGGGTCGGATGAAGGCGTTCTCGGCTCGGGCGAGGCGCTCCATCCGCGTCTTGTCGCCGAGGATGCTGCCCCCCGTGACCGGACTGCTGGGGTCGACGGCGAGGACGGCGACCCGGTGGCCGGACTCGATCAGCTGGAGTCCGAGGGTCTCGACGAAGGTGCTCTTGCCGACCCCTGGAGGGCCGGTGATTCCCACGCGAACGGCGTGTCCCGTATGGGGGACGAGTTCTTCGAGCAGGGCCCGGCCCTGCGCCGCCCGATCCAGACGGGTGCTCTCGAGCAGGGTGATCGCCCGGGCGATCGCGCGACGGTCACCGCGGCGGATGTCGTGGAGTGTCGGTCCACCGGGTTCGGAGTCGGGACTCATGGGGCCGTCACCCGCGGCGCGCTCGGATGACCCGGAGAACCTCTCGCACGGCCTCGGGCACGGGGGTGCCCGGCCCGAAGACGGCGGCGACGCCCCGCTCGCGCAGGAATTCGTAGTCCCGGGTTGGAACGATTCCCCCGACGATGACGGCGATGTCCCGGCCGTTCTGCCGCTCGAGCTCCTCGACCAGAAGCGGGACCAAGGTCTTGTGTCCCGCCGCCTGAGTCGAAACCCCCACCGCGTGCACATCGTTCTCGATCGCCTGGCGCGCCGCCTCCTCCGGAAGCTGAAAGAGCGGCCCCACGTCGATGTCGAATCCCAGGTCCGCAAAGGCGGTGGCAATCACCTTCATGCCGCGGTCGTGGCCATCCTGGCCGAGCTTCACGACCAGCATCCGCGGCCGCCGCCCCTCTTGGCCGGCGAACGCCCGGACGTCCCGGCGGACCGCCTCGAACTCTTCGTCATCGCCGTACACGGCTCCGTACACCCCCGAGATCGAGCGCACGTCGGCGCGGTACCGCGTGAAGACTTTCTCGAGAGCCGACGAGATCTCCCCCACGCTGACGCGGGCACGGGCCGCCTCGATCGTCGCTTCGAGCAGGTTCCCCTCCCCCGTCTTCGCCACCCGAGTCAGGCGATCGAGCGCGCGGTTCACAGCCCCGGCGTCGCGGGTGCTTCGGATCGCCTCCAGCCGTCGGATCTGCGCCTCCCGAACCGCGACGTTGTCGACACTCAAGAGGTCGAGCTCCGTCTCTCCGGGGGGCGAATACTTGTTCACGCCGACGATCACGTCGTCGCCCCGATCGATCCGGGCCTGGCGCCGCGCCGCGCACTCTTCAATCCGCAGCTTGGGCATGCCCGCGATGATCGCCTGGGTCATGCCGCCGAGATCCTCCACCTCGCGGATGATCTTGCGCGCTTCGGCGGCCACGCTCGCGGTGAGCGACTCCATGAAATAGGAGCCCCCCCACGGATCGATCACGTGGGGAATGCCGGTCTCTTCCTGGAGAATCAGCTGGGTGTTTCGAGCGATCCGTGCGGTATGGTCGGTGGGCAGGCCCAGCGCCTCGTCGTAGGCATTGGTGTGGAGCGACTGGGTGCCGCCGAACACCGCCGCCATGGCCTCGACCGTCGTGCGGATCACATTGTTCATCGGATCCTGCGCCGTGAGGCTGGCGCCCGATGTCTGGCAGTGGGTCCGCAGCATCGACGAGCGCGGGTCCTGGGGCCCAAACGGCTCCAGAAGTTCGGACCAGAGCAGCCGCGCAGCGCGCATCTTCGCGATCTCGAGGTAGAAATTCATGCCGATCGCCCAGAAGAACGAAAGCCGCTGGGCAAAATCGTCGATCAGCAGGCCCCGCGAGAGCGCCGCGCGCACGTACTCGAGGCCGTCGGCCAGGGTAAAGGCGAGTTCGAGGGTGGGCGTCGCGCCCGCCTCCTGCATGTGGTAGCCGCTGATCGAGATCGAGTTGAACTTCGGCATGTTCCGGCTCGAGTACGCGATGATGTCCGCGACGATCCGCATGCTGGGTTCCGGGGGATAGATGTAGGTGTTGCGGACCATGAACTCCTTGAGGATGTCGTTCTGAATCGTCCCCCGGAGCTTCTCCGGTGAGCAGCCCTGCTCTTCGCCGGCGACGATGAAGCAGGCCAGCACGGGCAGGACCGCCCCATTCATCGTCATCGAAACCGACATCTGGTCCAGGGGGATTCCGTCGAACAGAGTCTTCATGTCTTCGACGGAATCGATGGCGACCCCGGCCTTGCCCACATCGCCGACCACCCGGGGGTGGTCCGAGTCGTAGCCGCGATGGGTCGCGAGGTCGAAGGCCACCGAGAGGCCCTTCTGCCCCGCCGCCAGGTTGCGCCGATAGAAGGCGTTCGATTCCTCCGCCGTCGAGTATCCGGCGTACTGCCGGATCGTCCATGGACGGTTGGCGTACATCGTCGCATTCGGTCCGCGCAGGTAGGGTGGGAGCCCGGGAAGGGTGTCCGTGAACTCGAGATCCTCGAGGTCCGCGGCGGTGTACAGGGATTTGACGCGCAGTCCCTCGGGCGTCTCCCAAACCAGCTGATCCGGATCCCCGCCGCGGAGCTCGCTGCGTGCCCGCTCGCGCCAGGCCTCGAGGTCCCGGCGCCCCTCGTGATCTCGGCTCATTCGGAATCTCCTGAGACGCTCAAAACGTAGCCGTTTCAGCGGGTTGCAGCACGTGACGCGACGGCAACGGACTCACATCGCCCGGCGGTAACGGCCGCCCACGTCGAACAGCGCGTTGGTGATCTGGCCGAGACTCGCCACCTTGACCGTCTCCATCAGCTCCGCGAAGACATTCCCGCCCTCTCGAGCCACCCGCTGAAGCTGCTGCAGCGCGTCGCGCACCCGTGCGGCGTGGCGCGCATGAAACGCGTCGAGATTCTCCAGCTGCGCCTGCTTCTCCGCGTCGCTCGAGCGCATCCGCTCAGGAGGCCGCGCTTCGGATTCGGGGTTCGGATTTTCGAAGGTGTTGACTCCAATGATCGGAAGCTCTCCCGAGTCTTTGCGGGTCTCGTAGTGGAGGCTCTCATCCTGGATCTTTCCCCGCTGGTATCCGGTCTCCATGGCGCCGAGCACGCCTCCGCGCTCGGACAGACGCTCGAACTCCCGCAGCACCGCCTCGTCCACCGCGTGGGTGAGGTGCTCCAGGGCATAGCTCCCCTGGGCGGGGGTGTCGTTTCCGCTCATGC
>JACZXC010000127.1 GCA_022571825.1 Myxococcales bacterium
AAGCTCGTCGAAAGGGTCTACGAGGAGGGCGAGCTCAGCGGTGCGTTCCGGCCGGCTCGGTCCGATCCCCTCCACTTCGTGAGCCTGGTGGCGGGGGCGACACTCTTCTACTTCGCCGCCCTTCCCACGTTCGTCGCCGATCTGCCCTACGACCTCCGGTCTCCGGAACAGGTCGAGGCCCATAAGCGCGATGTCCTCGAGATCACTCGGCGTCTGCTCGGCATCCGGGGTCCCCGGGTGGCGTGAAGGTGCGGATGCGAAACACAGAAAACTGGGAGGCCCCATGACCGAGGTGAAGTTCGACCCGTTCTCAGTCGATGTCCGCGCGAACCCGTACCCCCACTACGCTCGACTCCGCGAGCACGCGCCGGTCTATCGGGTCGAGCGCTCCGGCTTCCACCTGGTGTCGCGCTACGAGGATGTGCTCTTCGTGCTGAAGCATCCCGAGCTCTTCTCCTCACGCGCCATGCAGATGATGATGCTCTCAGGAATGGGAGCGGGCATCGAGAGCATGGGGGGGCAGGGCCTCGATCCGGCCGCGTTGCTGCGGCTGGGCGAGAGGATGAAGGATCTTCCCTTCGACCCCCTCCAGATGATGAAGAGTCCGGCTTTGATCGCCGCCGACCCGCCCAACCACGCGAGACTGCGGAACATCGTGAATCGCGGCTTCACTCCGCGTCGGATCGCGGCCCTGGAACCCCGGATTCGCGAGATCGCCCGGGAAGCCCTGGATCGCATGCTCTCGAAGTCGGAGTTCGATCTGGTGTCCGAGTTCACGATTCCGCTGCCGGTCCGGGTGATCGCCGAGCTGCTCGGTGTGGAACCGGAACGCCGCGGGGACTTCAAGCGCTGGTCGGACGCGCTGGTCGCCGGGGCCACCGGCTCTGAATCGGAGAATCGCCCGGAGGCCATGATCGAGGCTTTCACCGAATTCAACGCCTACTTCATGGAAGTGATCGAGCAACGGAGGCGAGATCCGAGGGACGATCTCATCAGCACGTTGGTGGCTGCGGAGGACGGGGCGGCGGCGCTCAATCCGATGGAGACCCTGATGTTCGCGATCCTGATTCTCGCGGCGGGAAACGAGACCACGACGAATCTGATCGGAAACGCCGTGCTCGCGCTGCTCGATCGTCCCGACCTCTTCGAACGGGTGCGCCGGGACCCGGCCCTGGTGCCGATTTTCATCGAAGAGGCGCTTCGCTTCGACTCGCCGGTTCAGATGCTATTTCGACAGACGACTCGGGAGGTGGCGATCGCCGGCGTGACGATCCCCGAGGGCGCGATCGTTATGCCGATCTTCGCCTCGGCCAATCGCGACGCAAAGCAGTTCGACCAACCCGATTGCTTCCGACTCGAACGCAATCCCCAGGGGCACCTGGCGTTCGGCTTCGGCATTCACTTCTGCCTGGGCTCGTCCCTCGCGCGTCTCGAGGCCCGGGTAGCGTTCGAAGAGCTCTTCCGACGGGTGGCGAAGCTGCATCCGCTCGGAACCGAGACCGGGTGGGTCGATTCGTTCTTGCTGCGGGGGCCCCGACGGTTGGACCTGGGGTTCGACTCCGCGTGAGATCCGCGGCGGACTCACCAGGTATGACGACTGAAGGAGCACTTCCATGAATGCATTCCGAGCTCCACGCGGGCGAGGCGTTCCCGATCTCCGAAACCGCCTGCCGGATTCATGGATTCATGGATTCATGGGCGTCACGGGTTTCATGGGCTGCATCGGTCTCATGGACTTCATCGGATAGGTCTCGATCGGTTGGCCAATCGGTCCACTTGACGAAAAACCCGCGCGCGTGCGCTCGCATTCCGGGCCGCCAAGGTTCCGATGCGACCAGTTCTCTGGGCGTTCGGGCTGGGTTCACCACAGCGGTTGTGCCGCTGGTAGAATGGGCCGCCGGAAAACCCCATCCAGAGGATTTCCCATGCCGCGCCCCGAAGACGTCGGACTGTCCAGCGAGCGCCTGGCTCGGATCGATTCGCACCTGAAGAGGCGGTACCTGGATCCGGGAAAGATTCCGGGCGCCCTCACCCTGGTCCACCGCCGGGGTGAGATCGCCTGGCTCTCGCCCCTGGGCCTGATGGATCGCGAACGCGGAGTGCCCATGGCCGCCGACACGATCTTCCGGATCTATTCGATGAGCAAGCCCGTGACTTCGGTGGCGCTGATGATGCTCTACGAACATGGACACTTTCAGCTCGACGACGCGGTGCACAAGCTGATTCCCGAATGGCGAGACCTCCGGGTCTACGAGACCGGCGGCCACCCGCATTTCGCCACCCGCCCGTGTGAGCGGCCGATGACGATCCGGGATCTTCTGACCCACATGTCCGGACTCACCTACGGATTCATGGAGCAGTCGAACGTCGATGCGGCCTACCGCAAGCTCGGCATCGGAGTTCTGGGGAAACATTTCGACGGAACGCTCCGTGAGATGGTCGAGACTCTCGTCGGCCTGCCTCTGGAGTTTTCGCCGGGAACGGCCTGGAACTACTCGGTGTCGACCGACGTGCTCGGGTATCTGGTCGAGGTCCTCTCCGGCGAACGGTTCGACGAGTATCTGCGGCGGCACATCTTCGAGCCCCTGGGCATGGTGGACACCGGCTTTCAGGTTCGGCCCGACCAGGTCGAGCGCTTTGCGGCCTGCTACGAACGCGACCGCCGCAAGCGGGTACGGCTCCAGGACGATCCCCAGAAGAGTCCGTATCTCGGGAGTCCGAAGTTCCTGTCCGGGGGAGGTGGCCTCGTCTCGACGGCGGCCGACTACCTGCGCTTCTGCCGCATGCTGCTCGGCGGTGGTGAACTCGACGGCGTGCGCCTCCTCGGGCCGCGAACCATCGAGCTGATGACGCGCAACCATCTGCCCGGCGGGTGCGACCTGAAAAAGCTTGCCCGGGGAAGGTTCAGCGAGACCACCTACGAAGGCGTGGGCTTCGGCCTCGGCTTCTCGGTCACCCTGGACCTGGTCGCGGCCCAGAGCGTGGGCTCGACCGGCGAGTACGCCTGGGGGGGTGCTGCGAGTACGGCGTTTTGGATCGACCCGGCGGAGGATCTGATCGTCATCTTTCTGACGCAGCACCTGCCGTCCTGGAGCTTCAACTTCCGCGGTCAGCTGAAGGCAATCATCTATCCCGCCATCGTGGACGGATCCGCTGGAAGAGGAGGGAGTCGATGAGGAACCTGCTCTGGTTCCGAGATTCCGAATGAGTGCCCTGTGGATCTGGGTGGGCGCGCTGGCCCTCTATGGTGTCTTTTTCCTTTGGTACGACCATCGATCCGGGCCGTTGACCGCTGCCGAGATCGACTGCTACATGAAACGGCTGGAAGCCTCCGCCGACCCGCCCGATGCGGAGCGTCTCGCCACCGCGCGCGCCTTTCTCGAAGCGGACGACGGCGGCGAGTTCTTCATGCTCAACCTCGTGCGTCTCCAGCCGGACCCGGTGCCGACTCCGGGCTCCGGGGAGCTCCGGCCGGCGGAGCGGGTTCTGAAGCAGTACACGGGCCATTTCATGCCCGCCCTTTTTCGTCGCGCGGGGCACCCCACGTTCATCGGGCCTGCGGCCGGCGGCTATCTCGAGCACTGGGGGGTCGAGAAGAATCCCGGCTGGACCTTCTCGGGCGTCATTCGCTACCGCAGTCGTCGGGATATGATGGAGTTGGCGACGGATCCGGCCTTCGGTCCGGCACACGCGTACAAGATCGCGGCCATGGCCAATACGCTGGCCTTCCCGGTGGCGCCGGGCATGCTGTTCTTCGGCCCCCGGGTGTGGGTTGCGCTTTCCCTCGCGCTGCTGGCCTGCCTCGGGCAGCTGGCCCTCGGCCTCTGGCGCCCGGCGTGAACGGAGCCTCCGGTGACGACGCACCCGGCAGCCTGGCGGGCTTACGTGTCGCGATCGCGTCGGAGCTGCTCCTCGACGGCGCGCACCTTGTCCTGCATGCGCACGTCGCGATCGCGCCGGTGATCGATCTTGATCACGGTGGCGACGCGTTGCGCGCCGGCCTCGAAGACCGCGTCCTGCATGCGCCGCACCAGGTCGAAGATGTCGGCGATGTCGCCCTCCAGGGTGGTGAACATGGGGTCGAGCCGGTAGCGGACTCGATCCTGCATGCGGACGATCCGGATCGCGGCTGTCACGTATCTCGACACGCTCACACCGACACCGACGGGAGAGATGCTGACCGCGGCAATCGTCATAGCTGGAAACGCTAACGCATCCGGCGCGAATCGGGGTCAGAATCTCCCCTCGATCTCCTGATCGACTCGAGCGCAACCCGGCCTCGAACGAGGGGCGAGACGCGGAGGGCGTCAGGGTGCGTCTTCCCCGACCCAATCCGCCAGGCGCACCGGCATCCGGCGCGACCCCCAGCGTCCCGGCGGGCCATCGAAGACGCCCGGGCATTGCGCGCCGCAGAGGCGGCAACCGCCGTCGTCGCTCAGGTTCCACTCGCCGAGGACGTACCAGTCCCGGTCGATCAGGAGGGCGCCGCAGCCGTGGCAGTAGGTGCTCTGCCCCGCGCGATCGTGAACATTGCCGGTGTAGACGTATCGCACGCCGTGGCCCATGGCGATCTCGCGCGCTCGCGTCAGTGTCATGGCGGGGGTGTGCGGCTTGTCGAGCATCTTGTAATCGGGATGGAAGGCGGTGAAGTGCCACGGGACGTCGGGGCCGAGGTTCTCCACCACCCAGCGGCTCATCGCATCGATTTCCTGTTCTGTATCGTTCTCGCCCGGGATCAGCAGTGTGGTGATCTCGAACCACACGTCGGTCTCGCGTTTCAGATAGACGAGGGTCTCGAGGACCGGCTCCAGGTGTCCACCGCAGACTTTGTGATAGAAGGCCTCGGAGAACCCCTTCAGATCCACGTTCGCAGCATCCATGTAGCGGTAGAACTCGCGCCGCGGCTCTTCGCAAATGTAGCCCGCCGTGACCGCGACCGAGGCGATGCCGACCTCACGACAGGCTTTTGCCGTCTCGATCGCGTACTCCAGGAAGATCACGGGATCGTTGTAGGTGAAGGCCACGCTGCGACAGCCGAGTTCCCGCGCGGCGCGAGCGATCATGGCCGGAGGCGCCTGGTCCGCGAGCGTGTCGATCTCGCGGGATTTGCTGATGTCCCAGTTCTGACAGAAGCGACAGGCCAGGTTGCAGCCGGCGGTACCGAAGGAGAGGACCGGCGTGCCCGGGAGGAAGTGGTTGAGGGGTTTCTTCTCGATGGGGTCGACACAGTAGCCGCTGGAGCGACCGAACGTGGTGAGCACAATCTGATCGTTCTGGCGCGCTCGGACGAAGCAGAGACCTCGCTGTCCCTCGCTGAGCTGACAATGGCGCGGGCAGACGTCGCACTGGATCTTCCCGTCGTCGAGGACGCGCCAGTATCGGGTCGTGACGACCGCCTCGTCGGACTCGGCGAGACTCACGTGGGTGGCACCTCGGCATGGCCCCACTTCTGCTTGTTGGCCTCGATCTCCTCGGGAGTGGGCTTGGGCTTATCCTCGACCTCCGGAACCCGAAACTCGTCCTTGCATTCGAGCATCTTGGCGTTGAGTGCGATGTCGTCCGCGAAGACGTCCGGAACCTGGCCATCCTCGAAGATCGCCTCCCACGGGCACTCGGGCTCGCAGACTCCGCAGTCGATGCATTCCTCCGGCTCGATGTAGAGCTGGTTCGCAAACGCCTCCCCGTCGCTCCCTGTGTACTCGTAGATGCAGTCGACCGGGCAGACCTCGACGCAGCTCTGATCGACGCAGTCTCGGCACAGCCGGGTGACCACCCAGGTCATTTCGCTTCTCCCTCTCCCCCCTTCCCGTCTCCCCGCCGGTGGGGAAATCACGCGGACCGCCGCGGTCCGTGGCTCCGCAGCCCCGACGGAGTCCTGCGGGGAGAAGTACGGGACTGGGAAGGAAAATTCAATATTGATTAATCTATATTGTTTGCGATCATACCTGTTCATGCACATCCTTGCGATCGAGGAATACGGGCTCCGCTGCCTCCTCCAGGTAGCCTTTCACCCCGGTCCGGGGGCGATGACGGCCCGGGAGATCGCTCGCCTGGAAGGGATGGGCCCCGAGTACGTCTCGCGGATCATGGGAGTGCTGAGGGCGGGAGGCCTCGTGGTGAGCACCCGTGGGGCCGCGGGCGGCTACCGCCTCGCCCGGCCGGCCGGCCAGATCGGAGTCTGGGAGGCGATCCGGGTGCTCGGGGGTGAATTCTTCCCGGAGGGATTCTGTGATTGCCACCCCGGCCGACGCCGCGAGTGCGTCCACACCACCGACTGCGCGATTCGCGCGCTCTGGAGGAAGGTGGAGGGCACGCTCCGCGGGGCACTCGAGCGAATCTCCCTCGATGACCTTCGGCGCAACGAGGGTTCGATGACGACGTGGCTCGACTCGGCGCGCCACTCGGAAATCGCCCCACACTAGCGAGCCATGCCCGTCGCCCTTTCCGACTCCGCCATTCTCGATGCCCTGCGACCGATCGTGGATCCCGATTTCCACAAGAGCATCGTCGATCTGGGCTTCGTAAAGAACATCCAGATCGACGGCGGAAACGTCTCCTTCGCGATCGAGCTCACAACGCCCGCCTGCCCGGTCAAGGCCGAGTTCGAGAAGGCCGCGCGCGACCGGGTTGTCGCGCTCGACGGGGTCGAGAGCGTCCAGGTGACGATGACCTCGAATACCCGGGGTCGGAACCTCTCCGCTGAGGGACCGCAGTCCGAGATCCTGCCCGGCGTGAAGAACACGATCGCCGTAGCCTCGGGCAAGGGCGGCGTCGGGAAGAGCACGACGGCGGTGAATCTCGCGCTCGCGCTCAGCCAGGCGGGCGCCGCCGTGGGTGTGATGGATGCCGATGTCTACGGCCCGTCGCTGCCTCTGCTCACCGGTGTGACCGGGCGGCCCCGCACCTCTGAGAAGCGGATCTTTCCCCACGAGGGCTACGGCCTCAAGCTCATGTCGATCGGCTTCCTCGTGACCGATGACTCGCCGGTGATCTGGCGGGGTCCGATGGTGCACGGGCTCATCAGCCAGTTCCTCAGCGATGTCGAATGGGGCGAGCTCGACTATCTCGTGATCGACATGCCGCCGGGCACCGGCGATGCGGCGCTGACGCTCACGCAGAAGGCGCCGCTCTCGGGCGCGGTCATCGTGACCACCGCCAACGATCTGTCGCTGATCGACGCGCGCAAGGGGCTCAAGATGTTCGAGAAGGTGCAGGTGCCGGTCCTCGGCATCCTCGAGAACATGTCGTACTTCACGCCCCCCGATCTGCCGGATCGGAAGTACTACATTTTCGGCGAAGGCGGAGGCAGGCGGACCGCCGAGGAGCTGGGCGTCGACTTTCTGGGCGAGATCCCCATCGACCCGCGGATCGTGGAAGGCGGCGATGCGGGTCGCCCGATTGTGTTCGAGGCTCCCGAGTCCGAGGCCGCCAAGGGGTTCGTCGACCTCGCCGGCAAGGTGGCCCGAAAGCTCGCGGTGCTGGCCGAAGACGCGCCCCAGACCGCCGACGCCAACATCACCTGGGTCACCTCGTGAATCCGTCCGGGTCCCCTGCTCGATAGAAGCGCTCGCCAACCCGCGGGACAGCCCCGCGAACGGCGAGGGCCACACCCGGCCACGCCAGCCCCGCCGTCCGGCGGGAGAAGCGTCTTCCGCCGCCGGACGGGTTCGCGTCTGCGCCGTTCGG
>JACZXC010000128.1 GCA_022571825.1 Myxococcales bacterium
TGCGAACCAGCGGCTCGCACCCGAGCCGGCAAAGGGCGGCGATGCCGATCTCACCGGGCGGTGTCTTCAGCCTACACCCTGGGGCGAGGGTGAGCCGGTCGTCTTCGTGCACGGCGGCATGAGCGATCTCCGCATCTGGGAGCAGCAACTGTCCGCGATCGGCGCCTCGTACCGCGCCATTTCGTACAGCCGCCGCTACGCGCGGCCGAACGAGGACATCGACCCCGAAGCAGATGACCAGATGCTGCCGCATGTGGAAGACCTCGCCGCCTTCCTGCGAGAGACCGACGCCGCACCGGCGCACCTCGTCGGCAACTCGTGGGGCGCCTTCATCAGCCTGCTGACCGCGATCCACCATCCCGAGGTCGTACGCAGCCTCGTGCTCGAGGAGCCGGGAGTCGTGCCGCTGCTGGGATTGAGCTTTCCGCCCCGTCCTATGGGGGTGCTGTCGCTTCTGGTTCGACGCCCAAGGTTCGCGCTCATGATCGCGAAGGGTGCGGCCAGGGAGTTCGGACGGGCCGAGAAGGCGTTCCGGCGTGGGGACAATGAGACGGGGTTGCGTTCGTCCCTGCGCGCGGCGCTTGGCGAGGAGTTCTATCGGCGGCTTCCCGAGAGCCGGTTGCAGCAGGCGCGCGAGAACGTGAGCACGATGCGCGCGCAGCTTCTCGGGGCAGGCCCGCCACCGCTCAGCGAGGAAGAGGTGCGCGGCGTGAGCGCCCCCACGCTGGTCATGACGGGCGAGCGAAGTCTCGCCGGGGTCGATCTCCTGATGGATATCCTCGAGGAGCTGTTGCCGAACGTCGAGCGCCTCAAAATCTCCGACGCCTCACACGACATGCACTTGGACAACCCGCTCGCGGTCAACGAGGCGATCCTTGGATTCCTCGGACGACATGGGCTGAATTCGTAACCGTTTAGATCTACTTGGCTTTTTTTTGATCCTGGGGGCGCCTTGGGGGCACGCCACGCCCCGACGGGTTCGGGCGATAGGTGGGTTGTGTTGACGCCAGACTGACCCCCTCAATCATTCCAGCGCGAACACCAGCCGGGCGGCTCGGAATCGGCGAGCCGTGGCCTTCGGGCGCTTCGACGTCATCGGGAAGCGGGCCAAGGTCGCGCCAGAACGCGACGGACTTGCCCCAATTGTGGGTTTCCACGATGAGACCTTCGATACCATTGCTACTCATTTTCTGGTTCCTTCTCCTCGCCGTTCGATGTGTCACGGAGGTATTCGCGCAGAGCCGCCGCCACCACCGCGGAGAGCGATTGCTCCGTATCCACCGCGTGGTGTTTCAATCGACGGATCAGTGGGACCGGAAGATAAACGTTGAACTGCTTGACTTCCGCAGTCATGCTAGTATTATAGCTTATTAGCATTGAAACACAGCCTCTCGGGACAAGGGTTTTTCATCGTTGAGAGCGCCCGCTGAATCGCGAAAGAACCGATCGGAGCGATGGCATGCCCATTCCTATTCGTGACCGCGGCTACCCTCATCCCGAGCTGCTGGCCGAGACCGATTGGCTCGCTGGTCGCCTGTCCGATCCGATAGTTCGCGTTGTCGATGCTCGTTCTGACGAGGACTACGCCGGCGGCCACATTCCCGGTGCTGTCCACATCAGCGGCTTCACGCTTGGCGGGATACGCCCGGAGCCCGAGATGCCGGAGCCCGAGGCCTTCGCTCACCTGGTCGGGGCGCTTGGAATCGACGAGCGCACATCGGTCGTCGTCTACGACGCGGGGGGGCGGTCCCAAATGGCGGGGATGACTGCCTGGACGTTCCTCTACTACGGCCATCCCGATATCCGTTACCTCGATGGTGGGTTGGCGAAGTGGACAGCCGAGGGGCTGCCGCTTTCCAGCGACGCCCCGGCCCACGAACCGCGGACGTTTGCAGCTCGCCCGGTAGAGGGCGTCTACTGCCCCCTGGACCGGGCCAAGGCCTCCGTCGATGACGACGGTGTCGTCTTCTGGGACGTGCGCACAATCGGCGAGTTCGAGGGGACGACGAGGGGGTGGAATCCTCCGCCCCGGCTCGGGCACCTGCCGGGGGCCATCCACTTGGAATACACCGAGCTTTTCGATGCCGACAACGGGACGTTGAAGCCTGCCGCCGAGCTCACAACCCTCCTGGGGGCGAAAGGGATCACACCGGAGGCCACGGTCGTTGCCTATTGAGGGGGCGGTGCGCGCGCGGGTCTCGCAGCGCTTGTCCTGAAGATTCTGGGGTACGACCGGGCATCGAACTACGCCGGGTCCTTCAACGAATGGGCCAATCAGCCGGACACCGAAGTGGATGGCTGACGAGTGGCTCTAGGGCGGAATCGGAACGGCGGTGAGGGCTCTCAGGTTCAGTTCGCCGGCGAGCGCGGCGGGTCCCGGGGCTGCATCGCAAAGAACCACACATCCCCCGACGCCGCCATGTCGGCGCGCAGCCGGGCGCCGTACTTGCGGTTCACCTCAGCCGCGATCGCTTCGAGCAGGGGACGGTCGTCGAGGATCCGGACCAGCGTGCGCTGGTAGCGCTTGCCGTCGATCCGAACCACGGCACGGCCGTCCTGCAGCGCCTGCGCAGGCCATTGCTTCCAGAGCCGACCGAGCGTCGAGTTCATGTAGCCGCTGACGACGTACAGCTTCTTGTCGTGTACCTGCAGCCAGATCGTCCGCGATCGAGGCGGCTCCACCAGCTGGAATTCCATCTCCGCGATATCGCGGGCGAACGTCCAATCCGGTTCGGCCCCGGTGACCAGTTCACCGGCTTCGAGCGGTCCGCCCGGGAGGATCGCGATCGGTCCGTCCCCGAAACGCGCGCCGATTACCAGCGCCACCACCGAGAGCACCGCGACGCCGATCGCGCCCGCCACCCACCTGAGAATTCGCATCGAGGCCCCCTTTCCGCTAGAACGCGGCGATCCGAGCCGCCACCTCGTTCGCATGGGTCACGGGGAGCATGTGGCTTCCGCCTGCGATCTCGTGCAGGGTCGAGTTCGGGATTCGCGTGTGGAGGTAGCGGGCGATTGCCACGGGGGCCAGGCGGTCGTCGTCCCCGTGGAGCAGCAGGGTGGGCAGCGCGATCGTGTCCGCCGCGAACAGGCCCGGGCCCTCCTCCGAGCCCGGATCGACGAACCCGGACATCTCCGAGAAATATGTCAGCACGGTTTCCGGTCGCGCGAAGTTCGCGCGCAGGCCTTCGAGCCACCAGTCCGGCTGCGGCCCGCCGCCAAATGCGATGCCGGAGAGTGCCTTCATCAGGGCGACACCGGTCGACGGCACCGCCGCCCGCCAGCGCAGCACCGGATCCGAATAGAAGAACGCCATCACCGCCGACGGCGTGGGCGGCTTCGCGTCGGCCGAATCGGGGCCACCGGTACCGACGAGCACCAGCCGCGCGATCCGCGACGGATCTCGCATCGAGGCGAGCATCGCGGTGACCCCGCCGTAGGACCAGCCGACGACCGTCGCGTCTTCGAGCTCGAGCCGCTCGAGAAGAGCCAGCAGCTCATCTGCGTTCGCCTCGGGCGTGAAATCGTCGTCCAGTCTCGGGTCGGAGCGACCGTATCCAACGCGGTCGTACGCGATCGCGCGGGTGCCGCGACGCGCGAGCTCGGGCAGAAGCGCGCGCCAATCGTAGGCGCTTCCCGGGAGCCCGTGGACCAGCACCACAGCCGGGCCGCTGCCCTCTTCCAGAACGTTGACCGCGACGCCGCTCCCGAGGTCGACGCGCTTTCCCGCCGGGGGCAGGTCCGGCGGCGGATCGGCCGGGAACACCACGTACCAGAGCGGCGGCAGCACGAGTACCGCCCCAACAAGGAGTCCGACGATCAAAAGAAATCGCCTCATGCCAGCCGCTCCGGGAGGGTGGGAGGCACGCTGGCAGCGCGTTCGGCCAGGGCCGAGTACTTCGCGAGCAGCTCTTGCACACCGTCGGGGATCTCGATCTTCGCCGGGTCGTAACGCGGGCTCCAGGTGTGCAGGTAGCGGCGAAGCGCGCTGCGACGCATGGGGCTGGACTTCGTCCGGATCTTCTTCCAGCCGAGGCCGCGGCCCATGCAGAGCGCGAAGCGGCGGACGTAGGAGACGTAGTGCCACTGCGCCCAGGTGCCGGCGAGGATCCGGTACGGATAGCTGCCGACGAGATGTTGATATACGTCGAAGGCGACCGTGCGGTGCTCGATCTCCTCCGCCATGTGCCAGGCCCAGATTTCGCCGCCGGGCATGCCCGCTCCCTCGAAGGCGCCGTGCTCGGCCGCCGCCAGGGCGCCCGCGCAGGTCATGGCCTCGAAGCCCTCGGCGTACGCCAGGTTGAAGCGGAGCGACTTCTCGCGGCTGAAACGCTGGTAGTCCGCCTCCAGCGCCGCCTCGATGCCGCGCAGTCCGTCGGCGGTCGCGGCGTCGAACTGCGCGCGGATCTGGTGGTTGAAGAGCGCGTGGTTGCGGTAGTGGTGGCCTTCCTGCTGGCAGAAGCGCCGGACGTCCTCGGCCAGCGGTGGATCCGTGATCGCCTTCAGCGCCACCTTCATGGTCCGGATCAGGTAGGGCTCGAGGTACGGCATGGTCATGGAGAGCCCCAGGGCGGGCAGCATCTCGCCGCGCTCGGCCTCGGACGCGTCGAAGTCGATCGGGTCCTCGAAGGTGAAACGGATCTTGCGAACGGTGATGTCGGCCATGGGTCCTCACTCCTGAGCGTACCACCGATTCTGCGTCTGCCCCGCTCCGCCCGGCGTGCGAAACCATCTGGTGTGAGCCCCTCGGACGACGCCGCCAGAAATCCCGCTTCACTTTCCAATCTCCGCTAAAGTGGGTCCTTTAGACGGAGTGGACTCCCGGAGGGTCCGAAGATGCCGGAGCTGCCCCGCTTTCGCTGGAATCCGGACCGCAAGGTCGATTGGGAAGACGTCTGGCGATCGCTCGACGAGTCGGGGGGCGTCATCGTCGAGGGCTTCGTCGACGATGCTCTGCTGGGGCGTCTGCAGCGCGACTTTCGCGACGCGATCGAGGCGCACGAATCCGGAAGCAGCTCTTCCCAGAAGCTCTGGATCGACTTCCACGGTGCGGACACCAAGCGGATCACCGGACTCGCCGCCAAGTCGTCGGCCTGGGCCGAGCTTCTGTGCGACGAGCACTACTGCGAACTCGGCGATCGCTACCTGGGCAAGGATGGCTACTACCTGAATACCGCACAGTTGATCTGCATCGGCCCCGGCGAGACGCCACAGCTGATGCACCGCGACGCGCTCAACTGGCCCCACGTCGCGCTGGGCGACGGCGAGGTCACGATCACGGCGATCTTTGCCCTGACGGACTTCACGGAGGAAAACGGCGCCACGGTGATCGCGCCCGGGAGCCACCTCTGGCCCGGCACCCTGCCGCAGGTCGATCCGAAGGACTGCTGTCAGGCCGTGATGCCGGCCGGATCCGCGCTGCTCTACAGCGGCAAGGTGATCCACGGCGGGGGTCGCAACCGCACGGCCGACGAATGGCGCGTCGGACTTCACGCCGGCTTCGTCTCGGGTTGGCTGCGCGCCGAAGAGAATCACCAGCTCAGCACCTCCCTGGAAGCCGCGAGAAAGCTCCCAGAGCGGGTCCAACGCCTACTTGGCTTTCGCGCCTACGAACCGGAGCTCGGCGGACGCCTGGGTCTCGTCGACTACGACGACCCGGCCAACCTGCTCTGAAAACCGGCGTTCGGCTGGGCGCGTGATCCGACACATCTTCTTCGATCTCGACGGAACCTTGACGGATTCCGCCGAGGGAATCACTCGTTGTCTCGCCTACGCCCTCGACTCTCTCGGAGGCGCGCCACCGCCACTTCCCGAGCTCCAGCAGTACATCGGATCGCCCTTATCGGAAATCTTCGCGACGCTGCTGGACACAGACGATCGCGACACCCTCGAAAAAGCGATTGCTTCCTACCGGGAGCGCTTCGACCGGGTGGGCTACGCGGAGAACCGCGTCTACGGAGGGATCGTCGAGCTGCTCGACGAGCTGCGCGCCCGGGGCTACGCGCTCTATGTCGCCACCGCCAAGCGGCAGCGAGACGCCACCCGAGTCGTCGAACACTTCGACCTGATGGAGCGGTTCGCGGCGGTCTTCGGGGTCGAACACGACCCCGAGCGCCACGACAAGGCAATGCTGCTCGAGCGTGCGCTGGGCGAATGCGGCGTGGAGCCCGGTCGGGCTGCGATGATCGGCGACCGCTCCGCCGACATGCTGGCCGCGCGGAGCGCGGGTCTTCGGGGCATCGGTGCGGGCTGGGGTTATGGCTCGCTCGAGGAGCTGCGCGAGTCCCACGCGAGCGCCATCGCCAGCTCACCGCAGGCGATCCTCGATCATCTCCCACCCTTGTAGTGGCGTCTGCCGGTCACCCCAATCTGAAGGCAGGGGATCTCTCATGGCGACGCAAAAATGCGCTGAGCGACTGAAGATCCTTGACAATGGACACACACGGGAGAAGGCGCCGACTCAGAGTGCGACCTGGAACCGCGCCTGGGCGATGTGGACGTCGCCGGGCCCTCGCACCTGGCCGAACACGTAGTTGAAGGTGAAGCGCAGGGCCGAAGTGAGCATCCAGTTGAACCCCAGGGTCAGGTCGATCTCGCGTCCCCCCGAGATGTCTCGGTCGTCGAGATCCAGATAGGACACGCGGGCCGCCAGCTGGAAGGCACCCCAGTCCCCTGTGGAGGGCGCGAACTTCTTCCGGGGTACGATCCGATCGAAGGCGCCGGTACTCTTGGAGTAGGGACGGCGCTCTCCGGTGACGAGCCAGCTGGCCTCGGCGGTGAAACCCCAGAAGTGGAGATTCCCGCGTCCGGTATTGCGGTCGAGAAAGGCGTGCATGGTCTCGGCCTGAAGCGAGAGCGGGCCGTGGACCCAGACCGCCTCGGTGCCGATTCGATCGATGTCCCGCACGCCGGCGATGGTTCCGGTGGTCAGGAACTTGTTGGCCAGAAACGATTCCGGGCCGGTCGAGAACTCGACGGTTCGGCTGTCCCGAAACTGATGGACGTAGGACATGCCCACCGCGGTCAGGTTCGCGCCGTCTTCCGAGATGGCGGGCAGACCCGTGAGGCGGAAGCCGAGGTCGACATCGTCGTCGCAATGCTTCGCGAACTCCGACGTGTCGCAGAAGACGCCGATGTGCCAGCGCAGCCGGTCGTCGAGAGTCGTGTCGTGGAGGCTCCCCCCCGTGTTGCGGCCGATGACCAGGGCGTTGGGGAGACTCCGCTCCATGAAGGTCAGCCAGCGACGGCTGGTCTGCTGCTCCAGGGAGAAGGGCTCCTTCATGTGGCCGCCCTTCACCGTTCCCATGGGACCCAGGTCCCTCGCGCCCAGGAAGACGTCGGTGAATTCGGCATCGCTCCCCGCGAACTCGGTCTCGATCTTGAAGAGGCCCTTCTCCAGGAACTGGCCTTGGGCGACGAGCCGGAACTGGCGGAGCCGGGCACGGGTCCTGGCGTCCCCGGGGGCCGACCCGGGAACCGCGAGGTCGGAGTCCGCGACGGTGATCCCTGCGTCCAGAAGAAGCCGGCCGCCGACAGAGATCCGGGCGGCTCCGTCGTTGCGCTCGACGTGAATGCCGTCGGTCCAGCGAACGGACCAGTCCGAGGGGCCGCCGGCACTCGTCTCGGCCGCTAGGGCGGGCAGGGCGGGCAGGGCGG
>JACZXC010000129.1 GCA_022571825.1 Myxococcales bacterium
GAAATCGAATCGTGTCACTCCCTGCATCGGCCCTATGTACCACAACGCCAGGTAGACTATCTGGAACACCTTGCTGCTGCCGCTCAAGACCCCCAGGGCCAGCGCCAGCGAGGGTATGAATAGTGCGCCGACAGCCCACATGACGGCTCCGTCTGCGTTGCCGTCGATGAGCAGGCGCAGCAACACGCCGCTGCCGACCAACGCAGTTAAGATAAGACCCGACAGCCACGTTACGGGAAGCTGACGCGTCAAAGGATGGGAAGCCGAGAATATTAGCTGGTCTGTGCGGTTTTGCACCTCTCGAACGCCCATGCTCGACCAGATCAGCACCGGCCAGAGCCACACGGCAGGCAGGAGCGCGCTTTGTACGTTTTCGAGAGGCACTAGAAGACTGGCAACTATCAGCCCCGCGGCGACCAGATACCACCACCACTGCAACCCCTTCAACATCAGGCGTAACTCGGCGACCAGCAGGCCTGCGAATCTGAAACCGGTTGATCGCGAACCCAAAGGCGTCAACTGCAACCGGCCGACGGACAAGTCGGAAAGAGGCTCTGGATCGCCGTAAGGTGTGCTATCGCGTCGCAAACGCCCTGGAATGATCGAGTTGAGCCGTCGCCGGAGACTTTCGAAAAACAGAGTGATGCGACTTGAACCCCTTTCCGAACCCTCGAACCTATCAAAAAACCGCACCGCTAGATAGACGACGCCTAGAGCCACGCCCATGTAAATCAGTCGGATCAGAAAAATCTTTGCTTCCCAGTCCATTCCGCTGAATCGGAAGGTGTCTTGCTTGTCCAGCTCTCTGCCCAGAATGTCCATCGCCTGGGACTTAATAATCATGCAGCAGCTCGAGCCACCGCTGAAACCGGGAATAGACTCCGCAGCGGAGCGTTCCATGTTTTGTAGTACGAACGAGGCTGCGAGACCCGTCGTGAAGATGGCGAACATGAAAAAGAAGAAGTAGATGACATTGCCTAAGCCGCCCCGCAATGATCTGATCGTCTCGAACAGCACTGCCAGAGCGGCCACCAACCCCATCGTTGGAACGGCGATGATGAGAGAAGGCGCCGCCAACTGCCACACGTCGATTGTCAAGTCCTCGCCCCGGACCAGTTGCAGCACTCCAGCCGCTACGACGACGATCAGTAATAAGATGAAAAGCACGGCGAAGTTGCTTAGCCACTTGCCCAGGATGTACAGCCGCTTGCTGATCGGCGTGCTGGCGATTATCTGCCCGACACCGGTGTCCACGTCTCGGCTTATCGAGCCCTTTATCGCGTAGAAGGCAAATAGCGCCAGGTACAATGACGACATGAGGCCGATCATTGCTCCGATCCAGGCTGAATCGTAAACGCCCCTGTATCCTTCCAGGTCGATCGGCACCCAGCCCCGGTGCGCCTGGATCACCACGCGAGGCGGCGCCGCCACGGGCAACGAGTTGGCTGAGACGCTCGTCATCAGAGCCTATTTCGACGCTCGCGGGCTCAACCTTGACCTCGGTCGGAGAAAATTCAATTGGATCAGTGGCTTATGTTCCTATCTTCCCGCTGGTCGCGTACCATCCGGGGCCTCGCGACTCGATGGGAGACCCGGGGTTGGCAGCGCAGACAGAGCGAAGACTGGTAGCGATCCTGAACGCCGACGGCGTGGACTTCACCCGATTGATGGCCGACGACGACCTGGCGACGGTCGAGGCCGTCACCGCCTGTCAACGGGAGATGGGGGGTCTGGTCGAGGAGCACCGGGGTCGGATCGTCGACTCGCCGGGCGACAACCTGCTCGCCGAGTTCCCCAGCGCGACCCAGGCGGTGCTCTGCGCGGTCGCAATCCAGGCCATGCTCGAGAGCCGCAACGCGGCTCTTCCCACCCCGCGCAGGATGCGGTTCCGGGTCGGTGTGAACCTGGGCGAGGTCGTTGCGGAGGGCGATCGGATCTTCGGCGACGGGGTCAACGTTGCCGCGCGCCTCGAGAAGCTGGCGGATCCCGGAGGCGTCTGCGTGTCTCAGAAGGTTTTCGAGGAGGTGTCGGGAAAACTCGAGCTGAGTTTCGAGGACCTCGGCGAGCAGACCGTGAAGAACTTTCCGAGGCCGATTCGCGCGTACCGGGTTCGGCTGGACGGGAGTCCGGCGGCGATGACCCCAGCGAGGCGCCTCCACGCCGCCCGGTGGGCCGCGTCGGCCGGTGTCGCGCTGCTGCTGTCGGTCGCGCTCTGGTTCTGGCTCGCTCCCTCGGACACGAGCGTGTCCCCCCCTGCGGCGGTGCGCCCGGAGATCCGCTCGCTGGCGGTCCTGCCCCTGGAAAACCTCTCGGGCGAGCTGGGGCAGGAGTACTTCACCGACGGAATGACCGAGGCCGTGATCAGCCGCCTCGCGAAGATCGCGTCTCTCAGTCTGGTGTCGCGCACTTCGGTCATGCAGTACGCCGGCATCCGCATGCCCCTGCCCGAGATCGCCCGCAAGCTCGGCGTCGACGCCGTCGTCGAAGGTTCGGTGTTGCGAGCCGGCGGCCTCGTGCGAATCACGGTCCAGCTGATCGATGCCCGAAGCGACCGCCACCTGTGGTCCGAGAGCTACGAGCGCGATCTTCGCGACGTCCTGACGCTCCAGAGCGAGGTGGCGAGGGCCATCGCCCGCGAGGTTCAGCTGGTGCTCGCGCCGGCCGACGAATCCGACCTCGCCACCCCCGAGACCGTCGATCCCACGGCCTACGAGGCGTACCTGAAGGGCGCGTATTTCCTGAAGCAGTCGGGCGCCGTGAATCATGCCAAGGCCGTCGAGCACCTCGAACGAGCAGTGGCGGCGGACCCCGACTACGCCCCGGCTTGGGCGCGCCTCGCCGACGGATACACCTGAGGCTGTCAGTACTCCCTTCCGGAGGAGGGGATCGTCAAGGCCCGAGCCGCGGCGCAACGGGCCCTCGCGCTGGATCCCAGCCTCGGAATGGCCCGCGCCGCACTCGCGAACATCCACTTCTTTCTCGAGTGGAACTGGGCGGCGGCCGAGGTGGAGTATCAGCGCGCGATCGCGCTAGATCCCAACTATGTGTGGGGGCGACAGCTGTATGCGGGGGCCCTCGCCAGTCAGGGCCGATTCGACGAGGCCCTCGAGCAGGTGCAGAAGGTGCGCGAACGCGATCCGCTGGTGCTGGCGTCCACGGGCGGTGTAGACCTCGGCATGCTGCGGATCTGGAAGGGCGACGCGGTCGGGGCGGTGGAGGCATGGAAGGGGACTCTCGATCTCCAGCCGACGCACTACGCGAGTCTCCTCAACCTCGGCGGTTACTATTGCGGGAGCGGCAGGGCCGACGAAGGGCTCGCGCTATTGGAGCGGGCACGCGAGCTCTACCCGGAGACGCCTCGCGTACTCGCGGAACTGGCCGCCGGCCACGCCGAGTCGGGAAACGAGGTCGAATCCCGTCGATTGCTGGGCGAGCTCGAGGAATGGTTTCTGAGGGATTACGTCGACCCGGTGAACCTGGCGATCGTTCACCTGGCCCTGGGAGAAGACGATCGGGTCTTCGCATGGCTGGAGCGTGCCTACCAGCGCCGCGCCTCGATGATGACCGATATCGGCAGCGATCCGCGTTTCGAACGCCTCTACCCCGACCCTCGTTTCCGGGATCTGCTGGAACGGGTGGGCCTCCGAGAGCGATCCCCCCGCGGCTAGTTCTAGCCCTCACTATTCGTGAACCACGTTCTTCAGACAGGACTGACGAGCAATGTCTGACTTCCTCTTCCGCGCACGCGGACTGTTTCGTTGGTCGCAGGTTTTTTCCTGCAGCTGCTGGCCCGTTGCGATCGCGCTTGTCTTCTCGCAGCTGGATCTGGTCGAACGCTATGTGCCGCTTCCGTCGTCCTTCGTCGACATCGCCTCCCCGCTCGCCTTCGCCGGTTACGTGGCTCTAAAGGTGCTGGCGGGCTGGAGTCTGATCTTCCTGCTCGCGGGCGTGCTGCCGTACCTCCTGTGGGGGGAGATTCCGTTGAAAGAGGTATCGCTCCTGGTCGCTCTGCTCGCGGTCCTGTTCGTGTCACCGAGCGGAGGCGGGTTCACCACACTGGTGACTCTGTCGCCCCTCGCGCTGGCTGTCGTGATCGCCCGCTGGGCGGGCCGGCGGGGGGCGGACGTCGAGCACTGGTTCTATCGCGTCGTTCCACTGGGCGCGCTCGCCCTGTGTGCGCTGGGCTTCGCCTTCCTATGGGCCGGACACTTCCCCCTGCGCGTTCTCGGCGGTCGGAACCCGATTCTGGCCGCCGTACTGCTGGTGGGACTGGCCGCCGCCATTCTGTTGCCGGTACTGCGCCGCGCTCCGGGGCGCCTCGCCCGGCTCCTGGTGCTGGGTGGCGCCGCGATCTTCCTGTCGACCCAGGGACGCTTCGTGTTCGAGGAGAACTATCGGCTCTTCCCTTACGTGGAGCTGAGCGGAGCCGAGCCGGTCCCCCGGCACATCGTGCTGATCGTCATCGATACGCTCCGCGCGGATGCCCTGGATTTGCGCGACCCGCAGCAGTCGCGAACGCCGCACATCGCAGCTCTTGCCGCGGAGTCGGTGGTCTTTGTGAACGCCATCGCGCCTGCGCCGTGGACGTATCCATCGATGGTCTCGCTGATGACCGGTATTGCGCCGCTGCAGGACGCCGCGGCCCTGACCTACGCTACCGCCAGGCTGCCCACGCTGGCGCAGTACCTTCAGCGGCGCGGTTACTACACCCGCGGCATCGTCGGCAACCACCTGCTCTACCGGCCGCAGAACGTCGCGGCGGGATTCCATCGGATCGAGACCTATGCCAGAACCCCGGTCGGCGAAGCGACCCTGAACATCGGGCTGGCAGAGCGTCTCCCCGAGCGCTTCGCTCACGGTGGGTCGACTCGGTACATCACCGACCGCGGCATCGACTGGATCGAACGCAGCGAGGCACGACCCTCATTCTTGTGGCTTCACTACTTCGATCCGCACGATCTGTATCTGCCACCGGTCGGCGATCTGCCGCGGGGGGTGAGCGTGCCGGTCCCCCAGCGGTTCTCCGGACCTCGAGGGCGCGCTGAGGAAACCGCGATTCCCCGGATGCTCTACGACGCCGAGGTGCGCTTCGTCGACCGCGAGCTGGGCCGCTTCCTCGCTGCTTTCGAACGGGCCGGGCTCTACGACGATGCGCTGATCGTGCTGACCAGCGATCACGGCGAGGAGTTCTGGGAGCACGGAGGCACGAGCCACGGCAGGACGGTGTATCAGGAGCTGCTACACGTACCCCTCCTGATCCGACTGCCGGGTGGCAAGCTGCACAAGCGCGTGCGCAGCCGCGCCCCGACCCAGGCGTTGCTGCCGACGATCCTCGAGCTCGCCGGCATCGACGTGCCGCCTCAGCCGGGTTGGGCGGCGAGCCTGACGTCGCTGCTGCAGGAGGACGCCATCGATCGCTATGAAGCGCCGATCATCAGCGGAGCGACGCACACCGACGAGTTTCAGTGGTCGGTCGTGATGGGTCGGATGAAGTACATCGAGCGGCGGCCATCCGGCCGCGAGGAGCTCTACGATCTCGACGCGGACCCCGGCGAACGGATCTCGGTCTTGCAGCAGCGCCCGGAGATCGCCACCGCGGCGCGGCGGATTCTCGAGGAGCACCGCGCCTTCGCCACCGCCAGCCTGAACAAAGCGGGCCTTGTCGGGGGTGAGGAAGACGAGAAGTGGGCGGCTCGGCTGCGTGCCCTGGGCTATATCGAGTGAGCGATCCGCTGCGTGTCTCGCCCACGCCGGACATGCGTTGTTCTCGTGGAAAAGGGAAGCCGCCCAAGCCCGGCTAGGTCGGGGAGACCCGGGCGGCGGGGGTGCGGAGCCGGAAGGCCGCGAGTAGCTCGGCTTCCCGGGCCTTCGCGTCCCGGAGATGGCGCTCCTTCACGGTATCGAAGCCCCGAATCGCCTCGGGCACTCGCGCGATCTCGACGGCGAGATCGAAATTCTCCGCCGTGAGGCCCTCGAGGAGCTCCGCCACCGTGGCCTCGTACTCGCCGATCAACGCGCGCTCCCGGCGCCGGTGGGCGGTCCGCCCGAAGGGATCGAAAGGCGAGCCCCGCAGGAACTTGAACTTCGCCATCACGCCCAGAAGAGGAAACATCCACGCTCCCAGGGTCCACTTCGCCACCCGGCCCGTCCTCGGATCCCTCTTCGCGATGAAGCCGGGCAGAAACTGGGGCGAGAGGTGGATCTGGAGCCGGATGGGTCCCTCGAACTCGGCTTCGACCTGCTGCCGGAACCCGCCGTAGAGGCGCGCCACTTCGTACTCGTCCTTGTAGGCCAGCAGCTTGAAGTAGTAGCGTGCCACGGCTTCCGAGAGGTCGGTGCGACCGGACCCCATCTCGCGTTCGCAGTTGGCGACCCGCTCCACCAGGGCGGTGTAGGGCGCTGCGTAGGCCGCGTTCTGGTAGGCCGTCAGGAACTCCACGCGTGTTGCGACGATGGCTTCGACCGCGGTCGGGCCTTCCTCGCTCTCGACCCCTTGCCTTGCGAGACCGGCCACCCGCTCCACCGCCGCCAAGTCATGGGCGGCGAGACGCCCCCAGGCCAGGGCGCGCCGGTTCATCTCGATGGAGCGCCCGTTCAGCTCGATGGCGCGTTCCAGGGCGCCCAGACTCACCGGCAGTCGGCCGCGCTGCAGGGCGTATCCCACCAGAAAGAGGTTGGTGGCGATGGCATCGCCCATCAGCGCCGTCGCCAGCGCCGTGGCCGGAAGGAAGTGGGAGTCCTCTTCGCCGGCTGCTGCCCGGATCGCGTTCTCCATGTCCTGGGACGAGAGGTCCAGATCCGGATGCGTCGCGAAGTCGGAGGTCGGCGCTACGTTCCGATTGATCACCGTCGTGGTTCGAGCCTTGGACATGCGGGAGAGGCCGTCGGCTCCCGCCGTCACCACGATGTCGCAGCCGAGGACGAGGTCCGCAGCGCCCGGGGCGATGCGCGTCGCGTGAAGATCTTCGGGGTTTCGGGCGATGCGGACGTGGCTCGACACCGGGCCGTTCTTCTGGGCGAGGCCCGTGACGTCGAGCTCGGAGCAGCCCCGACCCTCGAGATGGGCCGCCATCGCCAGCAGGGCGCCGACGGTCACGACACCGCTCCCGCCGATGCCGGTGACGAGAATGTTGAAGGGCTTCGAACTGTCGGCGGTCGCGGGCAGCGGAAGATCTGCGAAGGGCGCGTCGCCGCCGGGATCGGCCGCAACCGCGTCCGCCCGGCGCGGATTGCCTCCGCGCACCGTGACGAAACTTGGGCAGTAACCCTCGAGGCAGGAGTAGTCCTTGTTGCACGAGGACTGGTTGATCCGCCGCTTGCGCCCGAACTCGGTCTCCACGGGCTCGATCGAGATGCAGTTCGACTGCACGCTGCAGTCTCCGCAGCCCTCGCAGACCAGCTCGTTGATGACGATACGGCGGTCCGGGTCGGGGAAGGCCCCGCGCTTGCGCAGACGCCGCGCCTCGGCGGCGCAGGTCTGGTCGTAGATGAGGGCCGTCACGCCCGGGATTTCGCGCAGTTCCCGCTGCACCTGATCGAGCTGGTCCCGATGGTGGAACGTCACCTGTTTCGGGAAGGCCGCCCTCGCCGGGTACTTGTCGGGCTCATTGCCGACCACCGCGATTCGGCGGACCCCCTCG
>JACZXC010000130.1 GCA_022571825.1 Myxococcales bacterium
CTCTCCGGAACGGCGGGATCCTCCGTGATTTCCGCGGCTACTCCCTGCAGGGGGTCGGCAAGCGTTCGTCGCCCGACGCCCCATGGATGAACGCATGGAGACCCCCAGATTCGGAATCCCCCCGCGGAGTCGCGGCCGGGCATCGCTCCGTCTTCACCAAGCATAGTGGTCCAGGCCATAGAGCAGCGCTCCGCCGAAGAAGCCGGTCGTCGTCACGAGGGCCGCCCCAGAGAACAGGGCGAGGCGGAACGTTTTCCGCTCCGCCGTTCGAACCGCGCGTTCGCAGAGGAAAAGGACCAGCAGTGCCCAAGCGGAAGCGGACGTGCCGAGCCAGCGATGGGTTGTCATGAGCCACTCCTCATCGGCGAGGCGAAAGCCTGCGAAGAACCAGCCGAGGGTCGCCGCCGCCAGTGCTGCCACTGAGCCCACCCAGACCGAGAATCGCGTGGCGTGGAAGAACAGCTCGCGGCCGGTCCGCATCAGCAGAAGTTCCGAGAGCGCGGCAGCGGTGAGCATCGCGATGGGAAAGTTCACGGTCGGGGGGTGGAACCTCCCGAGCCATGCCAGTGGTCTCGGGACGCCCTCCGGTGGGTACGGATGAGTGGGCGTGACGACCGTGGCGTCGCCCTCGGGAGGTTCGTGCCCGCGTGTGGGGTGATCGAGCTCAGCGAGGGGCGTGGCCGGTGCAGAGGACTCGGGGGGTGTGTCCTTCGGGCCCAGATCCGGTCGGCCTTCATGGGCGTGTGCGTTCGGCATGGGTCCCTGAGCGAGAAACGAGAGCGCGAGAGCAAGCGCGATCAGGGAAGCAAGCCTCGCGACACGGGTCGCCTCGGGGGCTCGATGTCCCATACGTCTTCTCCCGTGAATGCCCGTGTGTCTGAGCCAGCAGCCAGGGCGCGCCGATGCCCAGCGCATCACCTCCGGGTCCGACGCAGAGGGCGGTATCAGGACGGTGCCCCGCATCGACTTTATCGGCCGTTTCGGGCGGCGGGGCAAGGCTGACATGTCCCGCTCACCGGGGCCGACCCAACGGGATGGGTTCGGTTGAGTTCGAGGAGGCCAATGACCTGCGACGAGCGGCCCCCGAATCGTCGGGGCCACAAGGCGTCCTTCCCGATGATTGGCCCAGCGCCCGATCCGTGCTGATTCTGGTGTTTTCGGGTGTGGTAGCCTGCGGCCCTGGGCGCTCCGTCGGATTCGATCGTACGCCGCATGAGTCGGCAGGGAGCACAAGGATGGCCAGGCGCGAATCCCTGTACCACAAGTTCCCCGACTATCGGGTCGACCTCGATCCGAGTACGACGCGTGTCCGGGTGAGGTTCGGCGGCGAGGTGGTTGCCGACAGCGACCGAACCCTGGTGGTGCGCGAGACGAAGCACAAGCCCGTGGTGTACTTCCCGCGCGAGGACGTGCGGTTCGACCTGCTCGAACCCACGAGTCACACCACGTTCTGCCCCTTCAAGGGTGAGGCCTCCTATTGGACGCTCCGGGTGGGAGATCGGGTGGAAGAGAATGTCATCTGGAGCTACGACGACCCCTTTGACGAAGTAGCCGCGCTCAAGGACTACGTCTCTTTCTACGCGGATCGCGTCGATTGGGATCCGCGTTTCTAGCACCGGCGGCCTCCGGCGGCTCGGGACAATGCTGCCGTACGCTCGGGCGGGCCCAACCCAAGCGGGGAGGCCACGGAAAAGGGAAGGCCATGGCGAACGAGTCGAGTGATCGCATCATGTCGGGACGCGCGTGGCGGGAGTTCTGTGACACGATCCAGAGTGCGGGTCAGGCGATCGCCTCCGAGGGATCGCCCGACACCCCTCTCGACCGAGCCGAGGGCTATCGGTACCTGAGCCGGTTGGTTCGCGTCGCCCTCGAGGCCTTCGTCGAATACGCAGACCCGCTGGCGCCGGTTCTGCATCGTCCCATCCACGAGACGGCGAAGATCGGTGCCGACAATCCCGACAACTACTACCAGCACGCGACCCTCAGCGGGCGCTGCGAGTACCGGATCAGGGGTCGGCGCCGAACGATCCACTACCTGGATTTCGCGACCCAGACCCGCGGTGTCGCCAGCAGCGGCGCCACGAAACAGACCGGTCACCTGGAGGGCTCGACCCTGAAGATCGATCCGGACGGGTCTTTCGAAATCACGCTGAGCTGCGATCCGAAGCACGGGAATTGGCTTCCGATGGAGCCCGAGACCGAGACGCTGATCGTGCGCCAGACGTTCCTCGATCGCGAGAACGAAGTGCCCGCGGACCTCCACATCGAACGCATCGGCGGGGACGGCAAGCCCACTCCCCTGACCGCGGAGGCGCTCGACAAGGGTCTGGCCGCGGCGGCCGGACTCGTCGTCGGATGCTCGTCGCTGTTCTCGGGGTGGGCTCTCGGATTCCAAAGCCACACGAACGAGCTGCCGCGGTTCGACGATTCGATCTCGATGGCGGCCGGTGGCGATCCGAACATCTGCTACTACCACAGCTACTGGAAACTCGCTCCCGATGAGGCGTTGATGATCGAGGTGACGCCTCCGGAGTGCAGTTCCTGGAATTTCCAGCTCGACAACCATTGGATGGAGTCGCTCGACTACCGTTATTTCCGGATCTCGATCAACAAGCACACCGCGGCGTATCGGGATGACGGCTCGGTGCAGATCATCGTTGCTCACCGGGACCCCGGGACCGACAACTGGATCGAGACCGCGGGCCACGACCGGGGCACCATGTGCTTTCGGTGGATCGGAGCGACGGAACATCCACAGCCCCGGACGCGGGTCGTGAAGGTCTCGGAGTTCGAGCGTGGGCGGTGAGGTTGTCACCTCCCGGGCCACCGGCCGGCCCTACCGGCCCCGAGCCATCGCGGTCGCGAACGGCATCGGTCGCGGCTTGGCGCGCATCGGGCTGCGCGCGAATCTGGAAGAGGCGTCGCTGCTGGCGGCGGCGCGGCGTGCGGGAAAGGGCCGACGGTTTGCCGATGAGAGTTTTCGGGAGCCTCTCGGACGATTGCTGAGGGCGCTCGAGTGCGAGGCGAGGCTCCACCCGCTGGGGCGCGCGATTCTGCGGCAGACTCTCGTGCGCCTCTTGTTGAACCGACTGCGTCTCGAGGCGGCCTGTCAAGAACACTCCGAGATCGAGGCGATCGCCGTTGACTCCCCGGTCTTTATCGTCGGACTTCAGCGCACCGGGACGACGTTGCTCCATCGCCTGCTCGCCGTGGACCCGGCGCTGCGTCCCCTGGCGTCCTGGGAGGCCCTCAACCCCGCGCCGTTCCCGGGAACCGGGCCGCGCGCGGGGGGACGCGACCCGCGCATGCGGTCGGCAGAGTGGGCCGAGCGGGGCCTTCGTTACCTGGCGCCGGATTTTTTTGCGATCCACCCGGTCGAGGCACACGCCCCCGAGGAAGACGTGTTGTTGCTCGACTTCTCATTGCTGAGCCCCACGGCGGAGGCGAGTCAGAACCTGCCCAGCTACTCGCAATGGCTCGAGGAGGTCGATCACCGCCCCGCCTATCGCTACTTCCGTCGCATGATTCAGCTGCTCTTATGGCAGAAGCCGGGTCGTTGGCTGGGCAAGACGCCGCATCACCTCGAATACCTGGACGTGCTCCTCGACGTATTTCCCGACGCGAAGATCATCCATACCCACCGGGATCCGCTGCGCGCGCTGCCCTCGTTCTGCAGCATGCTGTTCCACGCCCGCGGGATCTTCAGCGATCGCGTCGATCCCCGGGAGGTGGGGCGGCAGTGGACGCACAAGCAGGTGCGGATGGTGGAGCGGGGGATGGTCGTCCGCGATCGGGTGGGTGCGGAGTCGTTTGCCGACGTGTCCTACACCGCTCTGATCGCGGACCCGATCAAGCAGGTTCGGCGAATCTACGATTTCCTCGAACTCGACCTGGCGCCGGAGACCGAGCGGCGCATGCAGGCCTGGATCTCGGGGAACCCCCAGCATCGGCTCGGCAGACACGATTACCGCCTTGAGGATTTCGGCTTGGATCGAGCCGACCTGGAGCGGCGGTTCGCCGCCTACCGGGAGCGCTTCGACGTTCCCCGGGAGTGACCCGCATCCTTCAGTGACCCTTCTCGAGGGCGCCGACGATGGCTTCGACCGCCCCGTCGGCGATCTCCCGCATCTCATCGTCGGTGCGATCCTGGATGGGATGCGGCACGAAGACGGCAGCGGGGTCCGCGCCGATCGCGCGAGCCTGATGAACGGCGCCATCTTGAAACTCGACCGTGGCGATGTAGACACTGGGGAGGCCGCGCGCCTCGAGGTCCGCCATGTCGTGCACACTGCACGACGTACAGCTGCCTCAATCGGCGAGGGCCTCCACGACGGCGTCGCACTGGACCGCGATTTCGTGTCGCAGGTCGACGGGGGCGGGCTTGGTGAAGGTCGGTTTTCGGAACCGGATGACTTCTGCCCCGCGCTCGCGAAGGCGTTCCTCGATCCGGTTCAAGAATACGTCGCCCCGCGCTTTGGAAATATCCAGAAGTCCCAGCTTGCGTCCCCGGAGCGAGTCCAGGCGTGGAACCCGCCCACGAACCGCCGGGCGACGCTCACTCGTGGGATCGAGGAATACTCTGGAGGCAGCTTCGCTCACCGTCGAACCTCCTGGATCACGGGCTGGCTTCCCGTCGCGCCCGTCAGCCACCCGCCGATCATGACAGAGAAGAGCCCGGCGCTGCCACCGCAGCAGGCCACCAGAATCCCCCCGGGGCGGAATTTCGGGAGCGTGGCGTTGCGGACACTCTCGGGAAGTCCCTCGGCGATTCCCCCGGCGCCGCGCACAAGCTCCTCGCCGGAAATCTGGAGGTACTCCTCCAGATGTTCGACGAGATGGCGTTTGGACCACCCCGCCTCTGCGAATACGCGCGCATGCTCCGGACTCACCACGAGCAGGCAGTCGAAGGCCATCACGAGCTTCGGGTGGTGGAGGCTTCGCAGGTTGACCGCGAGGGTTCGCGCCAGCGACTCCGGCTCGCGCGAGAGCTGGTCGACGATATTGCGCGGGCCTTCACCGGCGAAGAGCGTCACCGTGTTCTGACCCGCCTCCATGCCGAGATCCGTCGAGAGCGGCGTCCAGGGAGAGGTCTCCTCGTCTTCGGCGAAGCAGAAACCCAGCTTCCCCGGGTTCCCGAACGTCGCTCGGTCCACTTCTCCGGGGCGGCCGCCGCCCACGTTTCGAATCACGAGCTGGAGGGCGCGCCCGATGGTGCTGTTGGGCCGGTTTCCCTGGCCGAGCGCGTTGATACCCGTATTCATCCCGATTGCGCGCCGGATCGGCCCGTTGACGATGACCACGGGTCCCACTCCCATCGTCGTGGCGATCACCCCGTGGATGTTGAATTCGTCGGTGCACGCGGCCTCGACCGCCGCGATCACGACCGGAAGATATTCGGGCTTGCAGCCCGCCATGACCGCGTTGATCGCGATCTTCTCGACCGTGCATTCGACCAGATCGGGCGGGACGACCGCGACGACCTCGTCCGCGGATCGGGACGTGCCCTCCAGCATCGCGAGCGCTCGGTCTTCCGTGGGGGGGACGACCGGGAGTCCGTCGCTCCAGCCGCGGTCGTAGATGGCTTCGATCGGGTCCTCGAGGGCGGCGATCTCGACTCGGCGCGAGCGGAGCTTGCCCCGGCTGAAGCGTACCCGCAGCTCGGGAACCCGGGTCGGATCGACCGAGAGGGAGCCGCAACCCGGCCGCGAATCCGGCAACTTCTTCCCCAGCCCGTTCACCCCGGTGATCCCCTCCCAGTCGGCCCGGTGCCATCCGAGCACCCGCGCGGACTCGCGCCCATTCTCCACTCGCAGCAGCGTCGGCACCGCTTCGATCTCGTGGTGCCAAGACATCTCGAGACTCGTGTCGTCGACGCGGTCCACGCCTTTCGGGAAGTCGATGTCGTCCTGGGTGTAGACGGTCAGGTCGAGCTTGCCCCCCAGCTGTTCGAGGACGGGCGCGATCAGGACGCAGGTCGGGCAGTCGCGTTTCACGAAGGCGACGATGCCGGAGGGCAGCGCGGGTCGCGCGTCGGGGTCGGCCATCTCGACCCATTCTACTCTCGGGAGATCCGCTGGGGAAGCCCTCGACCGGCCGCGGCGGTCCAGCTACTGGAGGTAGCCGAGCTTGCGCAGTTTCTCGGCGACATCGGAGCTGAGTGGACGGGTCGCCGTGTCCCGGAGACGCTCGCGGCGGTAGCGCTTGAGGTGCACGAGTAGACGCGCGACCAGGTCGGGTCGTTCGCTCGCGATGTCGTGGCTCTCCCTCGGATCGTGCTCGAGGTCGTACAGGATTATCTCACCGGTTCGCGCATCGTACTGGAGCTTGTGTTGCTGCAGGCGCGCGCCACCGTAAATTCGAGGTCGTCGCCTCGGTGCTCGGACTGGGGGAACAGGATCCGCTCCTCCACTTCGGGGGCTCGAGCCTGCCACAGGGGAGCCAGGTCGATGCCATGCCCCCCTACGCTGTGATGGCGATCTGGAATCACGCATCGTCGATCAACTACGTCGCGGAGCGACCCTCCGTGTCCACGATGTACGGCCTGGAGACCTACGGAATGAGGGAGTCGGCGGCGTTCTACACGGCGACGGACGAGGCCGAGGCCGACGAGATCCTGGAATCCAACCGGGCGAGGTACGTGCTGGTGCACGATCTTCGAGGAATGGATAAGACCTTCGCCGAACTCGCGGGTCGGAAGCAGGTCGATTACACCGGGCCCGCGTCCCAGCTCGGTCTGGTGACGATGAGGCTGTACGTCGCCGATGGAGTCGGACTGAAGTTCCCAGGCCTCGTCGTCGAGGCCCTCGACCACTACAGGCTCGTATACGAGTCGCCGGGGGTCAGCGACTTTGGACCCGTCCTCGGAAAGATCAGCATCCTGAAGATCTTCGAACACGTGCTGGGCGCGGACGTCCGGGTCACGGCCCGGCCCGGTTCGGTGATCACCGTAACGGCTACGATCCGGACGAATCGCCGCAGGACCTTCGACTTCAGGAGGAGTGCACCGACGGGAGCCGATGGGATGGCGCATTTCACCCTTCCCTACGCCGCGGCAACGGGCGGGGAGACGATGGGCCTCGCGGGCTCCTACCGGATCGCGGCGGAGGGAAGAGGGATCGCGACGGAGGGAAAAGCTGCCCATGTCCGGCTCGAAGAACAGGACGTATTGCAAGGTCGGGTGGTGAAAGTGAGCCTCGAATGAAGTTCGTGGCGCTCGCGCTCGTGTCGACGGTCGCGATTTTGGTGGGTCTGCGGGTGCCGCTTCTCGAATGGAGCTCTGGGGTACGCGTTGCTGATTCGATCAGAACGGAGCGAGGATCGGCAGGCGATCGCCGCGATCCACACCGAGGCCTTCGGGCGGCCCGATAAAGCCGCGCTGGTAGCAGCGCTTCGAGGCTTGGCGGAGCCGACTCTTTCACTGGTCGCGGAGGCGGACTCTCGCGTCGTCGGCCACATTCTGTTCACGCCGGTGACCATCCGATCCGCCACGTCCTCGTCGCCGGCTCTCGCTCTCGCTCCCCTGGCGGTCCTTTCCGCCCATCAGGGAAGCGGCATCGGCTCCGACCTCGTGCGCTCTGGACTCGACGCCTGTGGGTGCCTCTCGCAGTCGGTGGTCTTTGTCCTGTGAAACCCGA
>JACZXC010000131.1 GCA_022571825.1 Myxococcales bacterium
CGATCTACTGGCGAACCCAAGCTCGACTCGTCTGTCGAGGGAGTGCGGAGCTGCGCGATGGCAACGATCTCCTGCGGGGTGAGCAGATCGAGTTCAACCTCGACCTGGAGCACGTCGCAGTGACCGGTGGAGCGTCGGTCGTGAACCAGCCCGACGCCGGGGCGACGGACGCCGAGCCGCCCCGCGCCGCGGGGGTGGAGCCGTGACCTCGCTGGAGGCCGTCGCCCTGACCAAACGCTACGGCGAGCGCGACGTGGTCAAGCACATCGATCTGAAAGTCGGCCCGTCGGAAGTTGTGGGGCTCTTGGGCCCCAACGGGGCTGGGAAAACCACGACGTTCAACATGATCGCGGGCGGTGTCAAGCCGACCGGGGGGCAGGTATTCCTGGGCCCGACCGAGATCACGGGCCTGCCTATGTATCGGCGGGCGAGGCTCGGCATTACCTATCTCCCCCAGGAAGCCTCGATTTTCAGGCGGCTTTCCGTCGCCGACAATGTGAACGCGGTCCTCGAGACGGTCGAGCCGAACCGCGTCGTGCGGCAGGAGCGGCTTCGAGAGCTATTGGCCGAGCTCGGTCTTGCCGACAAGGCGAACCGACGGGGCGATTCCCTTTCGGGAGGCGAGCGCCGTCGCGTGGAGATTACGCGAGCCTTGGTCCTGGATCCAAAATTCATGCTCCTGGACGAGCCGTTCGCCGGTATCGATCCGATTGCTGTGATCGATATCCAGAAGATCATCGAACAGCTGAAGACGCGCGGGATCGGCGTCATCATCACGGACCACAACGTCCGCGAGACGCTCTCGATCTGCGATCAGGCCTATATCATCAAAGACGGCCATATCATCAAACAGGGGCCACCGGAGGAGATCGCCGCCGACGCGCAGGTTCGCGAGATCTACCTCGGGAACAATTTTCGACTCGGATAGGAAAGCACGGTGCTGGAGCTAAAGCAGCAATTACGCCTGAGACAGCAGTTGGTGATGACGCCTCAGCTGCAGCAGGCCATCAAGCTGTTGCAATTGAATCGGCTCGAGCTGACCCTCGCCGTCCAACAGGAGCTGGAGGAGAACCCCGTCCTCGAGGAAGCCCTCGAAGACGAGGGGGAGACTCCGGAACTTGAGGAGGAGGCTTCGGTCGAGGCGCCAGAGGAGCCCGCCGAGGCCCCGGCACCGGGGGAGGAGCGCGAGGCGACGGACGCCGAAAAGGTCGCGGACGTCGACTGGGAGAACTACATCGATGCCTACCCACAGACGAGCATCCGCGAGGCACGGGACGATGACGATCGCCCCTCCCTCGAAACGACACTCACCCGGCGGGCCACCCTCATCGAGCATCTGAGCTGGCAGCTGCAGCTACTGTCGTTTCCGATCGAGGAAGAGATCGTCGCCAAGTTCATCATCGGAAACCTCGACGAGCGCGGCTATCTGGAGGCGAGCCTCGACGAGATCGCGCGCCAGTCGGGGATGTCCGTGGAGACGGTCGAGCGTTCCCTGGTCCGCGTCCAGGAGTTCGATCCGTTGGGTGTGGCCGCGCGGGATCTCAAGGAATGCCTGACGATCCAGGCGGGTGTCCTGGGGATCGAAGACCCGATCGTTCTGCGCATCCTGGACGAATGCCTCGATGTCCTGATCAAGCGCGACTTTCGAGGGGTGGCGCGCCAGTTGGGAGTCAGCATCGAAATGGTGTCCCAGGCGGCCGACGTGATCGGGCGAATGGAGCCGCGGCCCGCGCGGGCCTTCGGCGGGGACGAGACGATTTACATCATCCCCGACATCTATGTCTACAAGGTCGGGGACGAACTCCATATCGTCCTCAACGATGACGGCCTGCCACGCCTGAGGATCAACAGCCTCTACCGCGACGTATTGGCGCGGGGCAAGGACGTGTCGCCGGACACGAAGGCCTATGTTCACGAAAAGGTGCGATCGGCCCTGTGGTTGATCAAATCGATTCACCAGCGTCAGCGGACGATCTACAAGGTGATGGAGAGCCTCACGAAGTATCAAAGCGATTTCTTCGAGAAGGGAATCAACCACCTGAGGCCGCTCAACCTGCGAGACGTCGCGGATGACATCGAGATGCACGAGTCCACCGTCAGCCGGGTGACGACGAACAAGTACGTGCACTGCCCTCAGGGCATCTTCGAGCTGAAGTACTTCTTCAACTCCAGCATCAACCGGGTCGTCGGCGAAGCGGTGGCCAGCGCGAGCGTGAAGGACCGAATCGGTCACCTGATCCGCAACGAAGATCCCCATCGGCCCTTGTCCGACCAGCGGATCGCGGAGATGCTCAAGGTGGCCAACATCGATATCGCGCGACGTACCGTCACGAAGTACCGAGAGAGCCTCAACCTGCTCTCGTCGACGAAGCGACGGCAGGTCGGCTAGCCTTCGGGTCGCCAATCGGGGGTTCCCGATGAAGATCATGGATATCCTGGTTCGGGATGCCGTCGTCCTGAACCTGGATGTAGGGACGAAGCGCGAGGCGCTCGTCGAGATCTCGACGGCCCTGGCCAAGGTCGAGCCTCAGATCGATGGGGATCGGCTCCTGGAGGTGCTCCTCGAGCGGGAGGCGCTCCAGAGCACGGGAATCGGCGAGGGCGTGGCGATCCCCCACGGAAAGCTGCCGGGCTTGGACCGCCTGGTCGCTTCCTTCGCCCGGAGTCCCGAGGGAATCGACTTCGAGTCCATCGACGGTCAGCCCACCCACCACCTGTTTCTGTTGGTAGTGCCCGAGCGCTCCGGAGGGCAGTATCTCAAGGCCTTGGCGCGAATTTCCCGTTTTTTTCGCGACGCTACCTTTCGCCAACAGCTGGTCGACGCCGACTCGGTCGATGACGTGGTACGGGCGATCGAGGAAGAGGACTCCAAGCTCTAGCGCGAACCGCGAGATCCGATGACCACGCTTCACGGCGCATTGCTCGACGTGCACGGGGTGGGCGTTCTGCTCCTGGGGGCCAGCGGCGTCGGCAAGAGCGAGTGCGCTCTGGAACTGGTTGCCCGGGGGCACCGGCTGGTGGCAGACGATGTGGTCGAGCTGGAAGCGACCCCGGAGGGTCGGGCGATCGGCAGGGCGCCCGAAAGCGTCCGCCACTACATGGAGATTCGCGGTGTGGGGATCATCTTCGTTCCCGATCTGTTTGGGCCCGATCGGGTGCGGGAGGAGATTTCGATCGACTTGGTTTGCCGACTGGAGCGATGGCGCGAGGACGCGGAATACGATCGCCTGGGCCTTGAGCGCGGAGAGGAGCAGGTGGTGGGAGCGAAGGTCCCGTGCCTGACCCTGCCCGCGCGGCCGGGTGCGAGCATGGCCACGATCGTGGACGTGGCGGCCCGGGAGCACCGCCAGCGTTGTGCTGGGGTCAATGCCGCGAGTCGTCTCGACGCCCGGCTCCGGAATGAGATGCGGCGATCGTGAGCGAAGCGTCCGCAGCGATCGTCTTCGTGAGCGGCCTTTCGGGCAGCGGCAAGACCACCGCCATGGATGCTCTCGAAGACCTGAGCTTCTACTGTGTCGACAACCTGCCGGTGCAGCTGATCGGGCAGGTTCTGAGCCTGTGCGCCAAGGCCAACCCGCCGATCGAAAAGATCGCCGTGGCAATCGACGCCCGGGAGCCGGCCTTCCTTCGCGCAGTGCCCGGGGTGATCCAGGATCTGCGAAGTCGCGGTGCGGAGGTGGACGTGATCTTCCTCGAATGCTCGAACGAGGTCCTGGTCAACCGCTACCGGGAGACCCGCCGAGTCCATCCCCTCGCCCCAGAAGGGACCGTCGAGGAGGGGATCGAGGCCGAACGCCGCGTGCTCGTCGACGTCGCGCGCCTCGCGGACAGCACCATCGAGACGACCGCTCTGAACGTTCACCGGCTCAAGGCCGTCGTCGCCCAGCACGTTTCCGGCAAGACCCGTCCCACGGTGGTGACCATCGGCTCCTTCGGTTTCCGCTACGGGACCCCGCCTGCCGCCGAGTTGCTCTTCGACGTGCGCTTCCTGCCGAACCCGCAGTTCGAAACCCACCTGCGCGACCGAACCGGTCAGGACCGCGAGGTGGCCAAATACGCCCTGGCGAGCCCCGACGGAATCGAGTTGCTCGAGCGCCTCTGCGACCTTTTGAGATTCTTGCTGCCCCTCTACGACGCCGAGGGGAAGGCGTATCTGAGGATCGGCGTCGGCTGCACCGGCGGCCGGCACCGATCCGTGGCGGTCACGGAGGCGCTGGCCGAGGGGCTGCGCCGAGATGGACGCGAGGTCAACGTCGAGCATCGCGACGTGGAGAGATCATGAGGATTGGGGTGGTCATCGTGACGCACTATGGGCTGGGCAAGGAATTCCTGCAGGCTCTGCGGTTGATCGTCCCGGAAGCGCCCACGTATCAATCGGTTTCGATCGATCCCGCCCAGACGGTGGACGAAATGCGAACTTCGATCGCCCGGGCCCTCAAGGAGGCGGACCAGGGGCAGGGCGTGCTGGTCCTGGCCGACATGTTCGGGGGCACTCCTTCCAACATCAGCCTGTCGTTCCTGGAGGACCATGCCGTTGAGGTGGTGACCGGGCTGAACCTGCCGATGCTGATCAAGCTGGGGACGATGACCGAAGAGAAGTCGCTGGAGGACCTGGCCAGCTTCATCAAGAGCTACGGCCGTCGGAACATCTCGGTGGCCAGTGAAATCCTCCCCGAAGAGGAGCGATGAGCGGGCCCGTCCAACACGAATGCGAGTTCACGGTTGCGCGGCTGCTGGGTCTACACGCCCGGCCCGCCAGCCAATTCGCCACCCTGGCCGGTCGCTTCGAGTCGGAGATCGAGGTCGGGCGTGGCGAGGAATGGGTGGACGCGCGCAGTGTGCTGTCGCTGCTGTCCCTGGCCGCGGGAAACGGTACGCGTCTGCGCATTCGTGCGGTGGGGGTGGACGCGGTGGAAGCCGTGGAGGCTCTGGGACAGGTTCTCGAGGAGCCCGTCGGGCAGGCTGACGATCGCCCCGCTTCCGGAACGGACCGACGCCCGTCTGACATCGATTGAATCGAGTCTGGGCCTCGCCTAAAGTGCGGTCTGCTCTGCGAATTTTTCCAGGTTACGTCAGGAGTTAGCCCTATGGCTTCCAAGTCTCTCTTTACCTCCGAATCGGTTTCGATGGGTCATCCCGACAAGATGTGCGACCAGATTTCCGATGCGGTGGTGGACGCGCTGATCGAACGAGACCCTCATTCGCGGGTGGCCTGCGAGACCCTGGTCACCACCGGTCTGGTGTTTCTGGCCGGCGAAATCAGCACCTCGGCGAGCGTCGACTTCAGCGCATTGGTTCGGCAGGTGGTGCACGACATCGGCTACACGGATTCCGCCATGGGGTTCGACGCTGCAACCTGCGCCGTGACGATTGCCCTCGGCAAGCAGTCTTCGGACATTTCTCAGGGTGTGTCGGAAGGGGAGGGTCTTCACAAGGAGCAGGGGGCCGGGGACCAGGGCATGATGTTTGGGTACGCCTGCGATGAGACGCCGGAGCTGATGCCCGCCCCGATTCGGTTGGCGCATCGTCTGATCGAGGCCCACCGCGAGCACCTCGAGTCCGGCGAGCTCGAATACTTGCGGCCCGATGCCAAATCCCAGGTGACCGTCGAGTACGACGGGGACAAGCCCCGGCGCATTTCCGCCTGCGTGTTTTCGACCCAGCACTCCCCTGATGTCTCCCACGATCAGATTCGGAAAGACGTGATCGACAAGCTCATCACCCCGTCGCTTCCGAGCCAGCTGATCGATGACGATACGATCTACCACGTGAATCCGACCGGTCGCTTCGTGGTGGGCGGACCCATGGGAGACGCGGGGCTCACCGGCCGCAAGATCATCGTGGACACCTACGGCGGTATGGGGCGCCACGGAGGCGGGGCCTTCTCAGGCAAGGACCCATCCAAGGTCGATCGGAGCGCCGCCTACGCCGCGCGGTGGGTGGCCAAGAATCTCGTGGCGGCGGGCCTCGCCCGTCGCTGCGAGGTGCAGATCGCCTACGCCATCGGGCTGGCGGAGCCGGTCTCGGTGCGTGTCGATTGCTTCGGCACCGGCACCTGCGATCAGGCCGCCCTCGAGCGGCTGGTGCGCAAGCACTTCGATCTCACGCCCCGCGGAATCATCGAGTCGTTGGATCTGCTCCGACCCATCTATCGCGCGACCTCCTACCACGGGCACTTCGGCCGGGAGCATGCGGGGTTCCCCTGGGAGGTCACGGACAAGGTCGACGCCCTGCGCCGCGACGCCTCCCGCTGAAGCCGTCGGATCCTCGGGGGCCGCTTGCGGCCCCCCCGTCTTCCGCGATATCACGCCCGCCCATGGCGGGAAGAACTCCGGGACTTTGTGCTCTGTTCGCGGCGCTCGCTCTGGCCGGAAGCGCGCTTGGGATCCCGGCCGCAGGATCCAGCGGCCCGGAACCGATGCTCCGCGTCCTGCTTCTGGAGACCGAGGATTTCGTTTCCCTCCAGAGCGGCGACCGCGTCACCCGGGTCGAGCCGGCCGCGGTAGGGTTGCTGGCGGACGCGCAACCGGTGGGTCCGATCTGGCGTTTCGAGGCCGAGGGTGTGGTGCGCGCCGGGACCTACCGGGTGCGGGGGTCTCTCGAAGTGCGGCGGGTGCCCAAGGGACTCCAGGTCGTGAACCGGGTGGCCCTCGAGGACTACGTCGCCGGGACCCTCGGCCGGGAGATCCTTCCCGGCTGGGAGCGGGAGATGTTCAAGGCTCAGGCGGTGGTGGCTCGCAGCTACGCCCTTCACCAGCGCGCCGGCCGCTCGCGTCGCCCCTTCGACCTGACGGCGGATACCTCGGGACAGGTCTACGGGGGTGTCGATGCCGAGACCCCGGCGGTGCTGGCCGCCGTGCGGGCGACCCGCGGCGAGTACCTGAGCTACCACGGAGATCCGATCCTGGCGGTCTACCACTCGGCCTCGGGGGGGCGCACCGCCAGTGCGCAGGAGGTCTGGGGGCGGGCGCTCCCGTATCTGGTGAGTATGCCCGTGGAGGGAGAGGAGGATTCCCCCCACGCGTACTGGCGCGCGTCGGTCTCACGTACGACACTGGGGCGCGCTCTCGCTTCGCTGGGAATCCGTGTGGGCTCGGTCCGAGAGCTTCGGGTCGAAGAGCGATCGCCGAGCGGCCGCGCGCAGCGGATTCGTGTGAGTGACGCCGAGGTGAGCCGGATTCTCGATGCGGACGGGCTGCGATCGGCGCTGGGGGCGCGGGTGATTCGGAGCACGCTCTTCGAGATCCGGACGGACGGGGATCGTTTCGTCTTCGTGGGCTCGGGCTACGGCCACGGTGTTGGAATGAGTCAGTGGGGAGGTCAAGCCATGGCGAAGCGCGGGGCGGGCTACCGGGAGATACTCGCGGCCTTCTACCCGGGAACGGAGCTGCGACCGTGAACGGGCACCCCGGGTTGATCCTCCTTCAGGCCCCGCCGTCCGATGCGTCTCCCTTCGCGCTGCCCTTCGTCCCGATCATCCTCATCTTCGGGATCTTCTACTTCCTGCTGATCCGTCCCCAGCAGAAACGCCAGAAGAAGAAGGAGGCGAT
>JACZXC010000132.1 GCA_022571825.1 Myxococcales bacterium
CTTTCTCTACGCGTTCGCGGGATCGATCCTTTCCGGCATCGCGATTCATGGGCTGGCGGTGGGGGGCTTGGTGATGTCGAGGCGACCCGCGTGGGTCGGAGTCGGCGGGGTCGCGCTGGTGGCTGCCGCCCTGTCCGCGTCCATGGCTCTCCCCGCGAGTGGGCTCGCGTATCTCTGGGCAACCGCGGTTGCGATTGCGTGCGCGATTCGGTTCCCCTCCCCCGGGATCCGCTCGGCGGTGCTGGGTGCGCTGGTCGTTCTTCTGGGGTGGGATCTGTTTCACGCGACTCGCAATCCGCACCAGCATCCGATCCATCGGCCCGAGCTGGCGAGTCGGGAGCGGCAGGCCTTCGACTACGTGATCGCCCGCCAGGGTCTGTACCGCACCTACATCGGCATCACGTCGCCGTTGGATTTCGCCGTCATCGCGAAGCACGGGACCCTCGAGCGGATCTACGCCGTCGCCGACTACGAGCCCCTGAGCCTGGCTCGAGACGCCCAACTCTTCCGACTCTTCGACCGCCGCGACCAGGCCACCCTCGACCTGCGGCCGTTCAACGGCAGGCTCGACGCGGACCCGTGGTCCCCCCGATTCGACCTGATCGACCTGATGAGTGTGCGCTTCGCCCTGGTTCACTCGGCCTCGCATCGATTTCGCAGAGGGATGGCTCGGAGGCGCGATCAGTGGCGTGAAGTCTTCCGGCCCTCGCGAGGCAAATTCATCGTGTACGAGAATCGGGCGCCCCTGCCCCGCGCGTATCTAGCGTCCGCGTGGATCGCGGCTGCGGGGCCCGAGGAGGCGCTGGCGGTGGTCGCGGGTCCGAGCTTCGACCCTCGGCGAAGCGTGGTACTCGAGGGAATCGATCCCGCTGCCGACCTCCCGGAGCCTCGGGCCGAGCGGCGGTTCCCCGCGGCGCGGATCGTGCGCTATCGGCCATCCGAGGTCGTCGTCGAGACGGAGTCGTCTGAGTCGGGCTATCTCGTGCTGACCGACAGCTTCTATCCGGGTTGGACGGCGACGGTGGACGGAAGCTCCCGTCAGATCTATCGCGCGAACTATCTGTTTCGCGCCGTTCTCCTGGAAGCGGGCCGGCACCGGGTGACCTTCCGCTACCAGCCCCTCAGCTTTCGGGTGGGAGCCGCACTGACACTGACCGCCTTGCTCGGGATCGCGGCCACCGGAGCGCTGAGATTTGGAAAAGCCCGAAACCGTCGTGGAGGCCGCGCATGGAGTGTGTTGCTTCTGGTGGGGGTCCTCGGTCTCGATTCCGGATGCGCGTCGGGAGACGGCGATCTTCCGAACGTCGTCGTAATCGTGGTCGATACGCTGCGTCGCGATCATCTCGGTTCCTACGGATACGCTCGTGACGTGAGTCCCGTCAGTGACGCTCTGGCGATGGAGGGGGTTGTTTTCGAGCAGGCGATCACCGTGGCGCCGCGAACCTGGCAGTCCTTCACGTCGATCCTGACGGGGCTGTATCCGCCTCGGCATGGAGTGCGACACATCTTCGATCGTCCTCTCGGGCCACGGATACCCACGATGGCCTCGGTGCTCGGGAGCGCGGGGTACCGAACCGCCGCCTTCGACGGAATGAACTTTCTCCGCGAGATGACCCGGGGACGAGCGTTTCGGGAGTACGTCGACCCGGCCTTCCTGGCGAGCTCGAATCCGATGCTCGGTGATCACAAGGTCATCGACGCCTTCGTCGATTGGCTGGGCCGCACCCGGTCGCCCTTCTTCGCGTTCCTCCGACTCTCGGCTCCCCACTGGAGCTATGTCTGTCCGGACCGGTTCCACGGCGAGGTCTCGGCGCATGGCGGCATCAGCCACGCGTTCAACGCCGGAAGCCACGGACTCGGTCTTGTAGCCGGCGGAATCGGGATCACGGACGAAGCGGCCTACCGGGCGCGATTCTACGGATACGACCCGTCGCCCCGTGAGCGCGATCACATGATTCTCCACTACGACGAGTGTGTGCGGGACAGCGACGCGGCGATCGGCCGGGCCCTGGCCCGGTTGCGCGAACTTCGCTTCTTCGACTCGACCCTGGTGGTGCTGACCTCCGATCACGGCGAGAGCTTCGGAGAACACGGTTACCTTCAGCACGGGCCGCGCGTCGACGGCCCCGTGATGCGCGTCCCGCTGATCTTCCGGTTCCCCGCCTCGATGGCCCGGGGCCGCCGGGGCGTTCGGGTGCGTCAGCTGGTTCGCACGGTGGACGTCTTTCCGACGGTCGTCGACGCCCTGGGGCTTGCCGTACCGCCTGGGCTCGACGGAGAGACCCTGCTGTCGGTCGTCGACTCGGGCGCCGAGCTGAATCTCACGGCCTACGGCGAGAGCGGCCGGGCCTTCGTGGGTGTGGACCCCGGGATTCACATTCCCGGCGTGGCGGGCAAACGGCGGATGCTGCGAACCCTCGACTGGAAGCTGGTCTACATCCCCGACCCGCACGGGGGAAGCCAGCGCCTGTATGACCTGGTGGCCGACCCGGGCGAGACCCGGGATGTGTCTGCGCAGCACCCGCTGATCGCGGCGCGGCTTCGCGCGCGGCTGGACCAGATCATGGGTGCCGAGGCCGGGGCCATCGATGACGCGCCCGCCCTCACGGAAGAGGAGGAGTCGCGACTGCGCGCCCTCGGCTATCTGTGAGCGGAGCGGCTCCCGCCAGCTTCCGGCATTTGACGTAGAGATCGTTTCCGAGCAGGAAGCGTGCGGCCCGGAATCTTCCGAGGTGCGCCGCCAGCCTGACCAGCGGGCGCTGCGAGAGGTTGCGGGTGTGGCGGTGCTGGGCCGACCGCAGGATGTCTCGGTCGATCCAGAGTTCGGCGTCTTCGAGTCCGGCGATTCGGACGACTTTCCGCAGCGAAAGCAGATTGTACTCGTGAACATGGACCGACTCGTTGACCTTCATGTGTGCTTCCAACGCGCGGACGGATTCCGGGTCGATTCTTTTCAGGTACGGCTTGGCGATCGGAAGCACGTATCGAGTGAAGATCGTGTTCGGAGACGTATGCACGAGCATGAATCCGCCCGGACGCACCACGCGATACATTTCCCGAAGCATGACCGCGCCGTCTTCGAGGTCCTGGTGTTCGAGAACGTCCCCGGAATAGACCCGATCGAAGGAATTCGTCTCGAAGGGCAGGTCCTTGCAGTCCGCGACTCGAAGATCGGCATCCGGGAAGTCGGCGAGGGTTTGCTTCCCGATCTCCAGGGCGGCCTCAGAGTAGTCGATGGCGGAGACCCTCGCGCCCAGCCGAGCGCAGTGGTAGAGAAACTCACCGCGCCCGAAGCCCACCTCCAGGAGCGAGACGCCCGGGCCCAGCTCGAGTGTGTCGAGCTGCTGCTTCTTTACGAAGCTGAGAGAGCCTTGGCTGAACTCCTGAAATCCCTCGGTGTTCTCGCTCAGAAGGTACGCTCTGTCGTACCGTTCGGGCGAAACTCGCCGCTTGGTTGCCATTGCTCTGCACCGTCGTGGGGAGTGGACGGGTCGAGGCCCCGTATTCCCGGATACCACCGTCGCCTCGAGATCGCAACACCCTTTGGCCGTGGGCGTCAAATCGCATTAGAATACGCCAGAGCGCGTTTCTTCCCGCGCAACCCAGAGGCTTCTGGTGAGTTCTGCGCGACCCCCCCGGCGACTCTCCTCGAACCGGCGCGCGGTGGTGGCCGAGATCGTACGGCTGATCATTCCCGCGTTTCCCGATCTCGACGAATCGGAGCGAGCCCGGGTTCACTCGGCGGTGACGGCGTTCGTGGCCTCTCAGATCGAGTCGCTTCCGACGCATCTGTCCGGCCCCTATCGGATCGCGATCACGGCGTTCGGACTCTTGGCGCTGCTTCGCTTCGGCAAACGATTCGCCCTGCTGGATGAGACCGTCAAGGAGGCGTATCTGGCGCTCTGGAGCGAGGGTCCAATCGGCCCGACCCGGGATTTCGTCAAGCTCATCCGCGGGTGCGCATTGCTGGCCTATTTCGATCATCCGGACGTGAGGCGGCGCCTGCCCGCTTCCCCGAAGCCGCTCGCCGCCGCCGCCGTCGACGCCCCCGCGGAGACGATTTCCGGAGATCGCGCGTGAACCGGTCGGAGCGCGAACCGACCGCATCCGGCAACCCCCTTCGGGCGCAGATCGTCGTGATCGGATCCGGGGCGGGGGGTGCACTCAGCGCGGCCGTCCTCGCCGAGCAGGGGTACGACGTCTTCCTGCTGGAAGAGGGGCCCGACGTCGACACGCGCTCGATGAGATCGAACTCGACCGAGGCGATCTCCCAGCTGTATCGCAACGGCGGCATGACGCCGATCCTGGGCAGGCAGAGCCTCGCCTACGTCGAGGGCCGGTGCGTGGGCGGTTCCACGGAGATCAATAGTGGATTCTGGCACCGCCTTCCCCAGGACTGTTACTACCGCTGGAAAGCGGACTATCTGGTCGACGCGTTTCACCCGGAGATGATGGAGGACTACTTCGAGCGAATCGAGGCGGATCTCTCGGTCTCGCGGTCGGGCCGGTCGGGAGAGACGAAGGGCTCCACCGTCCTCCGCGGTGCCATCGAGCGACTGGGCTGGCAGTACGAGGAGGTCCCTCGCTGTCAGGTCGACCCGCAGGTCAGCGCATTCTCTCCCGGTGCGAAACAGTCGATGCGGCAGACCTACATCCCGCGCGCTCTTCGAGCCGGTACCCGATTGATTTCGAACTGCAAGGTGCGGAAGATCGCCCTCGATCAGGGCCGCGCCGTCGGCGTGCATGCGCTCGTCAGAGACGGAGCCGGAACGGCGGAGTGGCTGATTCGCGCCGACGTGATCCTCGTCTGTTGCGGTGCCGTCCAAACCCCCGCCCTGCTTCGGCGGAGTGGGGTTCGCAGGAACGTGGGCAACAGTCTCCGAATTCACCCGATGATCAAGGCCGCGGCCCTGTTCGAATCTGGAGTCGACCCGTACGACGCGGCGATCCCGATCTATCAGGTGAAAGAATTCTGGCCGGCCATCACCCTCGGAGGCTCGGTCTTCACCCCGGGCTTCCTCGCCATGTTGTTGTCGGACCACTGGTCTGCGCACCGCGACGTCATGCAGCACTGCGACCGTATGGGGATCTATCACGCAGCCACCCGCGGACTCAATCGCGGGAGCATCCGCGTGATTCCCGGCATGGACGACGGGGTGGTCGTTCGATACCGGCTCAACCGAGCGGACCAGCGCAACCTGAGCATCGGACTCGCGCGTCTCGGAGAGCTGCTCTTCGCGGCGGGGGCCATAGCGGTCTACCCGTCGCTTCGCTCGTTTCCGGCCCTGACCTCCGCCGAACAGTGCCGGAGCTTCCTGAAGACCGACATTCCGCTCTCGGCGATGAGTCTGTCGACGGTACACGTCTTCAGCAGCTGTCCCATGGGCGAAAATCCGGACCTCTGCGCCACCGATTCGTTCGGGCGGGTGCGCGGCTTCTCGAACCTCTTCGTGAACGATGCGAGCCTGATCCCCGACTCCCCGGGAGTGAACCCTCAGGGGACCACGATGGCGATCGCGCTGCGCAACGTCGAACACTTCCTGGAAGACTCCGTCCGAAAGCGTCGGGCGCCGGGGCAGCGGCTTCGAGCGCCGATCCCCAAGGCGGACGTCCTGGTGACGGGTGCCACCGGGTGGTTGGGAACGCGCCTGGTCGAAATCCTCCACCAACGCCGAGGGACCAGCGCGCTGGAGCCAATCGAGAATATCCGGTGTCTGGTTCCGCGCGGCATGGACCCGGATCCCCTGACCTCCATCTCGAATCGTGTCGACGTCGCTTCGGGCGATCTGAGGGATCCGGAGTCGCTGCGGGAGTTCTGCCGCCGCGCCGAGGGCGCGACCCTGTTCCATATCGCGGCAGTCATCCATCCCCAGCGAACGCGGGATTTCTACCGGGTCAACGTCGAGGGAACCCGGGCCCTGCTGGCCGCCGCGGTTGAAGCGGGTGTCAAGCGCGTGGTCGCGGTGTCCTCGAATTCGGCGATCGGATGCAACCCGCGCGCCGAGCACGTCTTCGACGAGGCCTCGCCCTACCATCCGTACCTGGGCTACGGCCGATCCAAGATGGAGATGGAGCGGATCGTCAAGGAGGCTCAGGCCGGCGGCGACATCGACACCGTGATCGTTCGGGCTCCCTGGTTCTACGGTCCCCACCAGCCGCCGAGGCAGACGCTCTTCTTCAAAATGGTCAAGCGCGGCAGGTTTCCGATCCTGGGGGATGGAGACCAGAAGCGATCGATGGTCTACGTCGACAATCTCTGTCAGGGGCTGCTCTTGGCTGCGGGTGTCGACGAGGCACGCGGTCACACCTACTGGATCGCGGATGAGCGACCGTATTCGATCAACGAGCTGGTCGATACGGTCGAGGACGTCCTGGAGAACGAATTCGGCATTCGCTGCTCACGCAAACGCATGCGACTGCCCCATGTGATCGGGGATGTCGCCGAAGTCGTGGACCGCCTACTCCAATCGGTGGGGCTGTATGAGCAGCGGATGCACGTGCTCGGCGAGATGAACAAGACCATCGCATGCTCGATCGACAAGGCCAAGGCCGAGCTGGGCTACGCGCCCCGTTACTCGCTCCGGGAGGGGATGGCCGAGTCCGTTCGCTGGTGCCTGGAGAACGGACAGCATCTCTAGGCGAAGGGGAATGGGTCAGCGGGCATTGATCACCGGCGGTTCCGGCTACTTCGGCAGTCGGCTCCGTCGTCGACTCCTGGACTCGGGCTGGGCGTTGCGGGTGTTCGACCTCGTGGACGCGGACGACCGTCCCGCCGAGGTCGAATTCGCGAGGGGCGACATCCGGGACCAAGCGGCCGTTCGCGAAGCCTGCGTCGACATCGAGGTCGTCTTCCACAATGTGGCTCAGGTGCCACTCGCGAAGGACCGCGACCTGTTCTGGTCGGTCAACTGCGGAGGGACCCGAACACTTCTCGAGGCGATGAAGCACTGCGGCGTCCGGAAGCTGGTGCACACGTCTTCGAGCGCGGTTTTCGGCATTCCCCAACAGAATCCCGTCGACGAGTCCGCCGAGCCGCATCCCCGAGAGGCGTACGGGGAAGCCAAGCTGGAGGCGGAGCGCGTCGTGCGACGCTACGCGGACGCCGGCGCCCTCGATGCCGCCGTGATCCGGCCTCGAACGATTCTGGGTCACGGAAGGCTCGGGATCTTTCAAATTCTCTTCGACTGGGTGGCAGACGGGCGCAATGTTCCCGTGCTCGGCCGAGGGGACAACGTCTATCAGTTCGTGCACGCCGACGACCTGGCGCAGGCCTGCCTTCGAGCCGCCAAGCCGCGCGGATTCCGCGTGTACCACGTGGGAGCTCAGCAGTTCGGCACGATGCGGGACACATTGGGGGCGCTATGTGATCACGCGGGAACCGGCAGCCGCGTGCGCTCGCTTCCGATGGCGCCGACGGTACTCGCGATGAAGGTCACGAGTGCCTTCGGCCTGTCTCCCCTCGGCCCCTATCACGCCCTCATGTACGGCCGCAGTCTCTATTTCGATATCTCCCGGGCCAGGAGGGAACTCGGCT
>JACZXC010000133.1 GCA_022571825.1 Myxococcales bacterium
CTTGGACCGCGCCCATTTCGATCGGTCCTTCCAGGCCATCAAGGATGCTGGTATTCCCTTCGGCGACGGCCCCAGGGACAAAACCAACATGCGTGGTCCGGGCATAAGCACTGGCGCAAAGGGTGAAACCCTGCCAGTTTACTTCGGCGACCCTAATGGCCATCGCCTGGAGATCCTCACCTACGCCTGTGCCGCGACGGATCCGGACGTGTACCAGCGCTGGGGCACCTATCCGCCGTCGGGCCTGCTGCTGATCGGAGCCGGCGGTGTGGGCAAGACCCTGCTGGCCCGGGCCCTCGCGAGCCTGACCGGAACCTCGTTCCTGAGGGTGAGAGTCCCGCGGCTGGTGGTCGAGGTGATCCACCGGGGCGGAAAGGTCGCCGACCTGGTGACTGGATGGTCCCAGACCCTGTCCGAGATGCCTCCCCTCACCGCGTTCTTCGACGAGCTGGAGTTCTCCCAGGCCCAGGAGATCGGCGCGCGACGTCCCGACTTGCCCGTGGGGCCGGTCATGGACTTCCTGTTGGACCTGGTCGATCGCACCATCGCCTCGGACAAATGTCTCGTCGTCGGCTCGACCAGCTATCCCGACACCTTGCGCCACGCGTTCTCGCGACAGGGCCGTTTCGAGCGCATCGTGGAGGTGAATCCTCTGTTCCCCGATGATGTGATCGAGGCGCTGCGCATCCACGCTGCCGACTCGGAGAAGCTCGCCGGTCACGCCCTGTTCGAAGCGATCGATTGGCGCGAGGTGGTCGGACAGTACCGGGAGCCGTCCACGGGTGACTGGGTTCGGATCATGCACGGGGTGCTGCGGCGCAAGGCGCGCTGCGAGGCGGCCGGCGAACTCGTGTCGCCGGTCACCGCGGAGGACCTCTTCGGAGAGGTTGCGCGTTTCAAGCAGGCGAGGAACCGGTTGTCGGTACCGCGCAGCGGCAACTACGTCTAGCTGTGGACTGCTGGATCGTCACCGGCGGCGCAGGATTCATCGGATCGAACTTCGTGCGGATGGCCCTGGAGCGGACCGACGCGCGGATCGTCGTACTCGACAAGCTCACCTATGCGGGCAACCTGCTCAGCCTCGCCGATGTCACCGATCACCCTCGCTTCCACTTCGTGGAGGCAGACATCGCCGATCGAGCCACGGTCGAGCAGATCTTTCGCGATCATCACCCGATCGCGGTTCTCAACTTCGCGGCCGAGACCCATGTCGATCGTTCGATCGACGGACCCGCCGCGTTCATCCAGACCAACGTGGTGGGAACCTTCGAGTTGCTCGAGATCTCGCGCCGCTACCTGGAACGACTCGACCCCGCCGCGCGCCGCCGCTTCCGGTTTCTGCACGTCTCGACCGACGAAGTCTACGGCTCACTGGGAGCCCGCGGCGCCTTCACGGAAGCGACGCCCTACCAACCGAACTCGCCCTACTCGGCTTCGAAGGCCGGAGCGGATCACATCGTCCGCGCCTACTTCGCGACCTACGGACTGCCCGCGATCATCACGAACTGCTCGAACAACTATGGACCCTATCAATTTCCAGAGAAGTTGATTCCCCTGATGATTCTGAACGCGCTCGCCGGCAAGCCACTGCCGATCTACGGCGATGGCGGTCACGTGCGCGACTGGCTCTACGTAGAGGACCACTGCACGGGGATCCTGCTCGCCCTCCAACGGGGCCGGCTGGGCGAGAAGTACAACATCGGCGCCAGATGCGAGCGCACGAACCTCGAGCTGGTGAATCTACTGTGTGAACACCTGGAGAATCTGCGACCCGCCGCTGCCAATCCCGCCATCGCCGCCGCCGGCGTGGAGAACTACGCTGCCCTCCGGACCTTCGTGGACGATCGGCCCGGCCACGATCGCCGCTACGCCATCGACGCTGTGAAGATCCAGGGGGAGCTGGGGTGGCGCCCCGAGCATGACCTCGACGCGGGCCTCGCGGCCACTGTGCGCTGGTACCTCGATCAAGGTGATTGGTGCGATGCGGTGACGTCGGGAAGCTATCGACGCGAACGACTGGGCCTGAGCCAAACAGCGACGAGGCCCTAGATAGCGCTTCGCGCTTGCGTCCCAGACTTGGGACGTCCCGACGCTGGGACTGAGGGAAAGGCCCCCCATTGCCGGTTGGTTGCGCGCCTTGCGCTCGCACCCCGACTTCGTGCACAGAGGCGCCCCGATTCGGCCTCAGCTGCCGTCCCTTGGGCGAGCGAGGCAACGGCAGCGTACCCGCACCCTGCCGGCCCGCTTCCTACGGGCTTCCGCTCGAGAGTCCCGATTCGGAGACAATCGCGCGAACACCCCGGCATGGAGACATGCGCGGAAATTCACGTAACCCACTGATTTCTATTTCTGATTCCTAATTCTTGAGGCCTGGCACACGACTTGTAAGGGAGTTGTGGCAGAACCGAACCCGGGGCCCCCCATGCACCAACATACGGTCCTCTTCGTCGACGATGAGATCAACATCCTCAAAGCCATCCAGCGCCTTCTCCGCCACGAGGACATGAACGTCCTGTGCGCTTCGGGTGGGAGCGAGGCCCTCGCGCTGCTGGAGCAAGACCCCGCCCAGGTCGTGGTCACGGACCAGCGCATGCCCGACATGTGCGGGGTCGACCTCCTCTCCGCGGTCCGGGAACGCTGGCCCGATGTCGTTCGCATAATGCTCACCGGCTACACCGAGATGGACATCGCCGTCGAAGCGATCAATCGCGGCGAGATCTACCGGCTGATCACGAAGCCGTGGCAGGACGACGAGCTGCGCGCGACCCTGCACCAGGCCTTCGATCACCACGCGCTCAAGAGCGAGATCCGTCGACTCAATCAGGTCAGCCGCGAGCAGAATTTTCGTCTCCAGGACATGAACCGGAATCTGGAGCACAAGGTGCGAGACCGCACCCGCCAGCTCGCCGACAAGCACCGCGAACTTCGTCAGGCTTACGTACAGACGGTGGGCGCTCTGGCGGAAGCCATCGACGCCAAGGACGCCGGCACTCGCGGCCACTCGGAGCGCGTCGCGTTGTTTTCCTCCAAGCTCGCCCGCGAGATGGACTTCACCGTGGAATTCATCGAGCGCGTGTATATCGCAGGACTCCTGCACGACGTGGGCAAGATCGGAATACCGGACGCGGTGATCCTCAAGCCCGCGAAACTCGACCCCGACGAGTATGAGCAGATCAAGCGGCACCCGGCGATCGGTGCGAAAATTCTCGAGCGCGTCGACTTCCTCAAGGACATCGCTCTCTGCGTACGCCACCACCACGAGTGGTTCGACGGCAGCAGCCGGGGATATCCGGACCGGCTGGCGGGGAACCGCATTCCCCTGCCCTCCCGACTGATCCTGGTGTGCGACACCATCGAGGCGATGACGAGCGACCGCCCATACCGGAAGGGCCTGCCCTTCGAGCGGGTCTTCGACGAGCTCACCAAGTACTCGGGAAGTCAGTTCGACCCGGACTGCGTGACAGCGATGCTCCGACTGCTGGAACGCGAGGGACCGGACTTCATCCGCCGGGACCAGACCTTCGACATCTACGAGTTCATCGAGAGCTGACCGTGCACGAGATCAAGTCGCCTCCGGATACACCCACCGACCTCGGGTTCGACCCGAATACGGTGCTCGTCAAAGAGTCCGACCTGATGCTCGAACCGGCGTTTCTGGACGCGTTGAACGCCGAACTCGAGGAAGATCTCGGTGTCGAGGCCGCCCCCCTCGCGCTGGTCCAGATCGGCCTGCTCCACGGCCTTCGCGACTCGATGCGCGTGGTGGCCCAGGCCTTCTCGACCCTCCGCGGTTCCCACGCGGCATCCCTGGCCCCAGCCTTGGCCCTTCGCTTCCTGCCCGGCCGCGGCTCCGAGACTCCGGGGACCCTCGAGATGCACGGGACCTGGCCCGACCAGCGTGAGTCCGTGGTGCGCCTGGCACGGACCGGAACCTGCCAAGAACCCAGCTGCTTCTTGAGCGCCGGCTACACCTCCGGATGGCTGTCCGGCACTCTGAACACCGAAATCCTCGCCCTGGAGGTGACGTGCTCCTCCGCCGGCCACGACGCCTGCCGCTTCGAGGCGCGGGAGGCTGAGGCGTGGCGGGTCCGGGGCGACCCGCGCGCCGCCCGGCTGCTGAACGCACTGCCCTTCCCCGCGTTTCGCAAACTGGTCCAGACCGATCTCGAGATCCAAGAGTTCGATTCCGACGGCTTCGACTCGGATGCACCGATCGTCCACATCTGGGGTCCCGTGATGGTGATTCCCTACGCTGGTGCGGACGAGGCGATGCGCGCCATCGAGATGATCGGTCATGACGGCCGGGCCCGGGAGGTTTCCGTGGTGGTCCTGGATCTGACCGGAACCTTCGTGGACGAAGCCTTCGGAGCCCTCGCTCTCGAACGGATCGTCGAAACCATCGATGCCTGGGGTGCCGAGACGATCTTTGCCGGCCTTTCGCCGCTCTCGGCCCCGGTGGTGGACGACCTCGACCACAAGCCCCTGTTCGTCCACAAGGACATCGAGCACGCCATCGCCTCGGCCTTCCAGGTCTCCGAGGCCCGGCGCACCCTCGCCTAGTGGATCGATCGGGTCGGCGGATCAAGTCGGCCCCCCAATCTCCCGAAACCGAATTCGATGGATAACGTTCCCGACTCCGGCGACCTCGAGCAGACACCCCTCCCGTGCCTGCTCCTGGATCTCTACCGCGTCGGATTCGACGGCACCCTGCGCCTCACCCAAGAGCGCCGGGAGAAGTCCTTCCGGTTCCAGGCCGGACTGCCCATTACGGCCGAGTCGAATCGGGTCGGCGAGACCCTGGGGCTTCAACTCGTCGACGCGGGGACGATCTCTCGATCGGACTACACCCAGGTCGTGGAGCAGGTGGAAAAGCGGGGATGCCGGGAGGGCACCGCGCTCCTCGCTCTCGGATTGATCGATCCGAAGGGCCTGTTTCGGGCGCTGAAAGAGCAGGTGCGCAGGCGAATCGTCGAGTGCTTCGGGTGGCCGCGGGGCCGGTTTCAGATAGATCGGGGCCAAGCGGCGGCGGCGGAGGCACAACCGTTTCGCGCGGATCTCTACGCGCTGCTGCAGGAGGGCATCGAGAGCCACTGGAGCGCCGAACGAATTCTCGCGGACCTGGCGGGCCGGGCGAACCTCTTCCCCACCCGCGCCGCTCGCGCCGCTCGCGTCGAAGCACGGCTCGCCTCCGATGCCGGGTTGCAGGCCTTCCTGGGGTCCCTCGACGGCATCCAGCCCTTCTGGAAGGCGCTGCAGCGAGCGTCGACCCCGCGAGCGATGGCCGCCGTCTGGGTACTCGACGCCGCCGGCGCCATCGACTACGAGAGCGCGCCGCGAACCTCAGCGAACCAGCCGACGACTCGGGAGGTCCCGGAGATCGAGATCCTGGTGGAGTCGGCGGAACGCTCCACCCAGACCGCCGGCACCGAAGAGCGCGAGATCCAAACCGCCCGGGTCCGTTCGCCCGAGGCTGAAGCCCTGCAGCGGGAAATCGTGTCGAAGTGCGATCATCTCGAGAAGCTCAGCCACTACGATCTGCTCGGTATCGAGCTCACCGCCAACGCCCGGGACATCAAGAAAGCGTACCTGGTCGCAGCCAAGGTCTACCATCCGGACGCCCTGGCCCGCCTGGACGTCGAGAGCGAGACCCGCGATCGCGCGAACGCCCTATTCGCGGCGATCGGCGGGGCCTATTCGGTCCTCTCGAATCCATCGCAACGCGCCGAATACGACGCCTCACTGCGCGATGACCAGCCGGAGATCGATACCGAACGGCTCGCGAACGCGGAGACCCTCTACCGCAAGGGCGAGATCCTCATGCGCGCAGGCAATTTCAAGGGTGCCGTCGAGTTTTTTCGGCCGGCGGTGCAACTCTGGCCCGAGGAAGCCGCATACCAGGCGGGTCTGGGCTGGGCATTGTTCAAGCAGATGCCCTCGGAGGCCGAGGCCGCCCGCGAACACCTCGCGAAGGCCACGGAGCTCGACGCCACCGACGCGCAGCACTGGTTCCGGCTGAGCCTGGTCCTGCGGGCCGTCAACGACAACGACGGCGCGAGCCAGGCCCTGGAGCGCGCCCGGCAGATCGACCCCAGCGTCGCCTGACGCCGTCGACCCGCTGGGGACCCCCCCGCGCGACTCGGGACCTGCCAAGCCATTCAGGGCGACGGGAAGGCCGAGCTGAGCAGGCCCGCCGTCGACCGAAGCGCGTGGACCCGGAGCGTTTCGGGAGCACGCAGCAACTCGGGTATTCCCAGAATCAGCAGCGGGTAGACGCGGCCTCCCGAGTCGCGCCAGTCGAGGCGGGCGGCCCGGTCTCCCACGCGGAGGATCGGGCCCGACAGCGCAAGGCGCCGGGCCGCACTCGCCATCCGGTCCACGGGAGCGGTTCGCCCCGGTGACACCGTCACCTGCCTCACCACGGCGCCGGAGGAAACCGAATAGAGAGCGCGAAGGGTCGTATCCGTGAAGTGCGTCCCGGCCTTCACGCGCCGGCCGATCCGGCGCACGGAATCGACCGAGGCATTCATGACGGTGTCGCCGCGTCGAGGGTGCCCCTGAAAACCGAGGGCGTGACCGAGCTCGTGAAGGGCGGTGCCGATCAACTCCTCGGGAGTGTGCGCAACCCTCCGCCCCAGCATGTCCCGTCCATCGCGATGCAGCCACACCGTTGCGAAGACGATCCGGGCGGGAAGAACCGGACCGGGTAGATTCGTCAGGGCCTCGGGGTCGACGGCGCAGTCCGCAAAGGTAATGCCCGCTTGGGGCGTCTCGGGTTGGGGCTGGGACTCGGTCTCGGCACCCGGAGCAAAGCGAATCTCGATCCCCCGGGCCAGTGGCTCGGCGATGGCGAAGCGAATCCCCAGACCGGCGCCTTCCCAGGCCCCCAATGCCATCTCGAGGAGTCTCCGCTCCTCTGCGGTGGCGTCGGGAGGCAGAGAAACGGGGATCGCGGGCCCCCGGGGCCATCGGCACAAAAACAAGGTCAGCACGCCCCGGGAAGGGAGAAGGTAGGGAGTGGACGCCCCGAGCTGGTGCGAATTGATGCCGGCGAGAGCGGGGAAGCGTTGTTCGAGGGCGGAGACGTTCCAGTTCGTCGCCGCACACGCCAGCGCACAGCCGGCCGCCACGAAGACGGCGCGACTCCGCGGTCCCACGCGGGCTAGCGCCCGAGCAGCGCGGTGGCGCTTCCCTGCACCACGACTTCCCCCTTTTGATTCTCGGTGACGACCTCGATGGCGACGAGATTCCCATCACCGCGCGCTTCGATCGACGTGACCGTTCCCCGTGCGGTCAGGGTATCGCCGGGCCAGACCTGGTTCACGAAACGCACGCCGAAGCTGCGCAGCACGCCGTCGCCGAACCAGTCCGTGAGCAGCTTCCCGGTCAGGCCCATGGTGAGCATCCCATGGGCGAATATCGATGGGTAGCCCGCGGCCTGGGTCGCGAAGATCTCGTCGTGGTGGATGGGATTGAAGTCTCCAGAGGCGCCCGCGTACTGCACGATCTGTGTACGCCCCAGATTCTCCACGACC
>JACZXC010000134.1 GCA_022571825.1 Myxococcales bacterium
AAGGCGGGAAGCGCCCACTTGGAGCGCTTCAGGTAGAGCTGCACGTCGTACTCCGCGGTGAACCCGATTGCGCCGTGAAGCTGCACACCGTCGATGCCAATGCGCGTGAAAGCCTCGCTCGCGTACGCCTTCGCGCGAGCTGCGGCGAGCGGCAGGTCCTCAGGTTTCTCCTGCACGCACCACGCCGCGTAGTACAGCAGCGATCGACTGGTCTCTACGTCGACGTACATCTCCGCCAGCGGATGCTTGACCGCCTGAAACCGTCCGATGGGTGCGCCGAACTGCACACGCTGCTTCGCGTAGCGAACCGTGAGGTCGAGGGCGGCCTCGGCGGCACCGATCGCCTCGGCCGTCACGGCGGCCGCGCCGCAGTTCACGAGCTGGGCGATCGCGGGTCCGGCAGAGCCCGGCGCACCCAGCAGGTCGGCCGGGCCGACCCGCACCCCGTCGAAACGGATGCGTCCCTGCCGCTTGGTCTCGTCCATTGTGGTGAGCATCTCGACCTCGAGGCCCTCGCTTTTGGCCTCGACAAGAGCGAGGGAGACCGCCTCGGGTTCCGGCCCCGATCGAAACGCCACGGCAAACAGGTCCGCCGCGCCGGCGTCGAAGACGAAGAGCTTCTCGCCATGGAGCCGCACCCCATCGCCGTCGGGTTCGCCGGCGAGAGCGATCCCCGCCGGGTCGATGCGGTCGCTGGCCTCGAACAGCGCGAAGCTGCCGATGACGGAGCCGTCGGCCAGCCCCGGCAACCAGCGCTGCTGCTGAGCCTCGCTGCCCGCGGTTTCGATGGCCTTCGCCGTCAGCACCGTCGCGATCAGGGGCGAGGGGAACAGGCTCCGCCCGATTTCCTCGAGTACGACCACGAGGTCCACCCAGCCGAGTCCGGCGCCGCCGAAGCTCTCCGGGACCATCAGGCCGATCCACCCCAGCTCCGCCGTCCGCGCCCAGAGATCCCGGGAGAAGCCCTCCGGGGTCTCCGCGAGCTTTCGCACCTGCTCGAGGGGGCAGTTCTGGTCCAGGAACCTGCGCGCCTCGGCCCGCAACAGGTCCTGCTCATCGGTAAATCCGAAATTCACGCCCCGATTCTAGCGATTGCAGCGGAATCGTGAATGGGCGACAACAGGGGCGCCGTGACCGAAGCCCTTCGCATCCGCCGACGCATCGCGGCCCTGGACTGGGTCGCGCTTCGGGATGCCCTCGACGCCGACGGCTACGCCCGCCTTCCCTCGCTGCTGACCGCCTCGGAGTGTCGGGCGCTGGCTCAGCTCTACGGCGCGGAGCCGAACTTTCGAACCACCATCTCCCTCGAGGGGTATCGTTTCGGTCAGGGGGAGTACAAATACTTCCGCTACCCGCTTCCCCCGCTCGTGGCCGCGCTCCGGGAGTCCCTTTACCCGCGACTCGCGGCCATCGCCAACCATTGGAATCGGCGGCGCGGCGCTTCGGAGCGGTTCCCAAAGAGCCTTCGGACCTTTCTCTCCCGATGCCGCGGCGAGGGACAGACTCGGCCCACCCCGCTGCTGCTCCACTACACCGCCGAGGGATACAATCGACTGCACCAGGACCTCTACGGTGCCATCGCCTTTCCGATCCAGCTCACGTGCCAGTTGAGCCGGCCCGGAACCGATTTCACCGGGGGGGAGTTTCTGCTGGTCGAGCACCAGCCGCGGATGCAGTCGCGGGGCGAAGCCATCGCTCTCGAAGCCGGAGAAGGCATCCTGTTTCCCACCCGCGATCGTCCCGTACCCAGTGCGCGCGGGTTCACGGCGGCCCAGACGCGTCATGGCGTAAGCCGGGTGCGCTCAGGTGAACGCACCACGCTGGGCATCATCTTCCACGACGCCAAATAGTGAACTCCGCTCGAATTCGCGCCACGAAGGCGAGAGCAAGCCGGCGAAGCCGGCTTGCTCTCTCTTGCTAGGAACTCGCGACCGGAATCGTGCGCGCTCCGGACTCCGCCTCGGGTGGCTTGGGCAGGGTCACCGTCAGCACACCGTTCTTGTAGGCGGCTTTCACCGCGTCGGGATCGACCTCGATCGGAAGCTGGAAGGAGCGGCAGAAGGAGCCGCGCGACGTCTCCACATGGGTGGAGCCCTCGCCCTTTTCCTCGCGCTCGACCCTCTTCTCGCCCTTGATGGTGAGAATGTCGCCGTCGAGCGTAACCTCGAAGTCCTTCTCCTCGAGACCGGGGAGCTCTGCGGTCACGCGGTACTCTTCGTCGGTCTCTCGGATATCCACTCGCGGTGCGAAATCGCTCACGTTGTCCGGCAAGACGGCGAAGCCGCGCCAGACGTCGGCGAAGAGTCGATCCAGTTGGCCGAAGCTGCCGAAGCTGCCGAACCCGCCGAGCGGCCAAGCACTGCGTCGGGACGGAAGCATGCTGCGTGGGGACCTGTGGGGAACGAGCCAATGCGTTGTCATGGTTACCATGGTTACTAGTTGCCTCCTGTCTCGGGCCCGGTGAATGGCTCTGGGGCCGTTCCGCGCCCGTCGGGGTATACCTAAACACGCCCCGGAGGCGGTCAAGGGCAGGCCGCCGGCAGCGGTCTCAGCGACAGCATTCAGCGAGCGAGAGGCCCGGCTGGACTAGATCACGCCGGCCTCGGATAGACGCCGAAGCTCCGCTTCACCCAGGCCCAGTTCGGCGTAGACCTCGGCGTTGTGTTCCCCGAGGTCGGGGGCCAAAGGCCGGCGTCGGGGCTCCGCATCCCCGAAGCGAAGCGGGTTGCCGTGGAAGACCACTTCGCCCAGGGTCGGATGCGGGTGGCGCTCGATCATGTCGCGGGCGATCAGCTGCGGATCGTCGATCAGCTGATCCGGACGCGAGATCCGGGCGCAGGGAAGGTCCGCACCCTCGGGCCCGAGAGCTCGCAGCACCTCGTCGCAGGTGCGCCGCCGAACCCAGTCGCCGACGATCGCATTGATCTCTTCGCGATTGCGCGCGCGGGCACGGTGGGTGCGAAAGCGCTCATCGGCGGCGAGATCCGGTTGGCCAATGGCATTGCACAGGATCCGGAACAACTTGTTGCTGGCAGTGGCCACCACGACCCAGTCGTCCCTGGCCTCGAAGGCGTCGTAGGGGGCGGCGAACGGGTGTTGGTTGCCCACCCGCTGCATCGCCACACCGATGCCTGTCATGATTGACGCCGCGGAGTCGGTGATGGCGAAGACCGCATCCTGGTTCGAAAGGTCGAGAACGCGCGCGCGACCGGTGGCGTCGCGATCGTGGAGGGCCGCGACCACGCCCAGGGCGAGGTAGAGCCCTCCGATGAAGTCGGCCAGGGCGCCGCCCCCGCGCACCGGCGGTCCGTCGGCGAAGCCGGTCATCGCGAGCAGCCCACCCGACGCCTGGGCCACGATGTCGTAGGAGGCCTGCCCGGCTCGCGGTCCGGTGGCCCCGAAGCCGGAGAGCGAGGCCACCAGGCAGCGCGGATTCGCCCTCTGGATTGCATCCGCGCCGAGCCCCTGGGCGGCGAGCCAGCCCGAACGGAAGTTCTCGATCACCGCATCCGCCGACTCGACCAGACGCAGCAGCAGATCCCGGCCCTCGGATCGACGCAGATCGAGGGTGATCGAGCGCTTGCCCCGGTTGGTATTCTGGAAGGAGAGCGAGGTCTGGCCCTCGGGAGAGGGGCCGTAGCGGTAGTCGTCTCCCGTTCTCGGCCGCTCGACCTTGATCACGTCGGCTCCGAGATCCGCGAGGAGAGCGGTGGCAAAAGGGCCGGCCAGGACGCGGGTGAGATCGAGAATTCGAATCCCGTCGAGGACGCGTCCCGTCACCGTTGACGCCCGGGTCGTGTGCTCAGAGACGGACGACTGCGAAGAGTGCACCCAGCGAGAGCACCAGCGCCGCTCCGTAGCAGAGGGGAGCGATCCACAGGTCGCGCTTCACGCCCCCCAGGTCGATGGCGAAGTGACGCAGGTGATTGAGGCCGTTCCAGAGCGGGAAGACGAGCATGGCGAGGAGCACGACGCGCCCCGGGAGGCTCGCGGCCAACCCGGCAACGCGGTCGTAGGCCAGCGCCTCGGCGGGCACCCAGCCCAGGGGCGCCGCGATTCCCAGGGCGAAGATGGTCGCGGGAAACAGCAGGCACCCGATCAAGAAACCGCTGCCGAAGAAGAACCAGATGACCGGTTCCAACCGCAGGATCAGGCCCTTCACAGGACCAACCCCCAGGCGACGGCGGTCACCGCGGCGGACGCGACCACCCAGGCCGCGATCAGCATGGGCGGAAACGCAGCGGCCGGCGGCGGTCTGAATGGCCCGATCCGCGGCGGCTGAGATTTTCCGAACAGCTTGATGAAAAATCGCCAGCCCGTATAGAGGAAGGCGACCAGCGCCACGCCGTGGTAGAGCAGGGAGAGCGGATGGCGCAGGTCTCGGAGCACCTCCGACCAGGCGGCCTCGCCGTCTCCCAGAGCCCAGGTGATTCGCAGCAGAATCAGGCTCGAGATCACGAAGGCGGGGGAACAGGCTCCGAACAGGGTGTAGGAGCGATAGCGGCCGGCCATCGGGAACTTCGGAGGCATCATGGGCGGCGCGGTGCGGGTCGGACCGGGCCGCCTCGGCCCCATGGTTTCGGGGTGGGCTGCTCTCGCCACCGTCACCCCTCCCCGCCGCGGGGCAGGATCAGGCCCTTCGCCCAGTCGAGGACGGCACCCACCTTCGCCTGGTTGACGGCGGCGGCGGGATCCACGTTCTTCGGGCAGACCTCGCTGCACTCGTTGGCGTAGGTGCAGGCGTAGACGCCCCCCTCTTCGCGAAAGATCTGGTAGCGCTCGTCGGCGCCCTCGTCGCGGGAGTCCAGGTTGTAGCGGTGGCCGAGGGCGATGGCGGCGGGCCCCAGGAAGTGGGGCTCGTTGCCCACGACCGGGCAAGCCGAGTAACAGAGCATGCAGTTGATGCACATGCTGAACTGACTGAAATCCGCCAGCTCCCGGGGCGATTGCCGGACGGGTCCCTCCTCGACGGCCTTCTCCTTGGCCCGGATGATCCAGGGCTTCACCCTCTGAACTCGCTCCAGGAAGCCCTCCGTCTCCACGACCAGATCGCGAATGACGGGAAAGTTCGCCAGGGGCGTGACCTCGACCGTGTCTCCGTACTTCGAGAGGGGATCCTTGCAGCTGAGCTTGGCTTCCCCGTTCACCATCATCCCGCAGCTTCCGCACACCGCCATTCGGCAGGACCAGCGGTACGAGAGCGATGGGTCGATTTCGTCTTTGATGAAATTCAAGGCGTCGAGGACCTGCCAGTCGGATTGGACCGGAACTTCGTAGCTCTGGGTCCTCGGAACCTCGTCCCGGTCCGGATCGAAACGGGTGACGACGATCGTCTTCTTGCCGTTGCTGCCCATCAGTACTTTCGCGCCTCGGGTTCCCAGCGTCCCAGTGTCACGGCCTTTTTTTCCACTCGGGGGCGGCGGTCGTCGAAACGCACCAGCGAGTGGTGAAGATATTCCCGATCATTTCGCTCCGGGAAGTCGCTGCAGGCGTGGGCGCCCCGAGACTCGCGGCGCGCGAGCCCGGAAAGCGCAGCCACCTCCGCCACATCCAGCATGTTGACGAGTTCGAGGTACGCCGTGAGCTCCGTGTTGAAGACCGTGCTGGTGTCCTCGAGGCGGATGTCGGCAGCGCGCTCCTTGATCTGGGCCAGCTTCTCGACGGCGACGCGCATGCCGTCCTGATTCCGGTACACGCCGAGGCCCTCTTCCATGACCTCCTGCATCTGGCTTCTCGTACGGGCGAGAGACTCGCCGCCCTTCCGCTGTCCCCGGAGCGACGCAATCCGAGCGGCCTCCTCTTCGGTCTGTTGGCGCGCGACGCTCTCGCTTCCGGCCTCTACCCCCTTGGCGAAGCACAGCGCGTGGATCGCGGCGCGGGCGCCAAAGACGAGGCACTCCGTCAGCGAGTTCGATCCCAGGCGGTTGGCTCCGTTGAGCGAGTGGTTGCCGCACTCGCCGGCGGCGTAGAGGCCCGGCATTTCCGTGGCTCCGTCGATGTCGGTGTCGATGCCGCCCATCATGTAATGCACCACCGGGCGGATCGGGATCGGCTGGGTCACCGGGTCGACACCCACGTAAGTCCGGCACAGCTCCAGAACGAAGGGCAGTCGGGTCTCGAGGAGCTTCCGGCCGAGATGGGTGAGGTCCAGGTGAAGGTATTGGCCGTGGGGTCCCTCAAAGCCGTTCCCCGCCCGGATCTCCTGATCAACGGCCCGGGAGATCATGTCTCGGGGCCCGAGCTCGAGCTTGCTGCCGACTCCGTAGGCCGCGTTCTCGAGAAAACGCTCGCCCTTTCGGTTGAACAGGCGTCCGCCCTCGCCGCGGGTGGCCTCCGTGACCAGGATCCCGGTTCCGGGCAGGCCCGTCGGGTGATACTGGACGAACTCCATGTCCTTCAACGGGACGCCGGCGCGGTAGGCCAGAGCCATCCCGTCCCCGGTCTTGATGTTCCCGTTGGTGGTGAAGGGAAAACAAATTCCGGCTCCGCCGGTGGCGAGGATCACCGCGCGGCCCAGGATCGCGCGCGAGACGCCTTCCCGAATGTCGAGGGCCGAGACACCGCGGACGGCGCCGCCATCGACGATCAGCTTGGTGACGAACTGCTCGTCGTAGCGGACGATTCGGTCGAATCGCATCGAATGCTGAAAAAGGGTGTGTAACATGTGGAAGCCGACCTTGTCGGCGGCGAACCAGGTCCGCTTGGTCGTCATGCCACCAAAGGCGCGGGTGGCGATCGAGCCGTCCTCGTTGCGACTCCAAGGACAACCCCAGTGTTCGAGCCGCGTCAGCTCTTTCGGGGCCTCCTGGACGAAGTATTGGATGACGTCCTGATCCCCAAGGAAGTCCGAGCCCTTGACCGTGTCGTAGCCGTGCAATTCGAAGGAATCGTCATCTCGGTCGACGGCGGCGGCCCCACCCTCGGCGGAGACCGTGTGGCTCCGCATGGGGTAAACCTTGGAGACCAGCGCGACGGAAACGTCGGGATCCGCTTCGACGGCGGCGATCGCGGCGCGCAGGCCGGCCGCTCCTCCCCCCACGATGACGATGTCGTGGCGGAGCACCTCGGTCACGAACCCTCCATCGGTTTGGGCGCCGCGGGCTGCTGCGGCGCGTCCATATGTAACGAATCCGAACGCGATGAGAAAGTTGGAGGTCCCGGTGACGCCCGATGACGAACCGCCGGCGGTCCCGATGATCTGGCTGGTCGACGGATTCAACGTCTTGCACGCCTCGGTTCTGGGCGGTCGCGATCGCTCGCGCTGGTGGAGCGCATCGCACCGCACGGAGCTGCTGGGTCGGATTCGAGAATTCGACGACCCCGGGGCCGAGATCTGGGTGGTCTTCGATGGCCCCGGCGCCGATTCACAAGCCTCGACCTCACCGGCCGAGGGCTCTTCACACGCTTGGGTTCAGACCGTGTTCGCCCCCTCGGCGGACGATTGGCTTGTCTCTCGTGTGCGGGCCACGCCGGATCCATCCCGTGTGGCCGTCGTCACTGGAGACCGCCAGGTGG
>JACZXC010000135.1 GCA_022571825.1 Myxococcales bacterium
GTGGAGAGCTGGCGTGAGGCGTTGACCCTCGACCCGCGTCAGGCCGAATTGCGCGTGCGAATCCGCGAGCAGCTCGAGAAGCTCGGAAGGGTCGACGAAGCGCTCCGGTGGCTGGCTGCCGAAGCGGACCAGTCGAGGGGCGAGGCGAGCGCTGCGCTCTGCGAGCAGGGCGTCGAGCTGGCGGTGCGAACCGGCGGACCCGAAGCCGGGCTTCCCTGGCTCGAGCAACTGTGCCGCCTCCGCCCCTTGGATGCCTCACTCCGGGTGCGTCTCGCGGATCTCAACCAGCAGCTCGGCCGCCACGCGGCCGCACTGCGGGCCCTGGAGACTCAGGCTTCCCTCGCCCTCGATGACGAGGTGCCCGCGATCGAGCTGCGTCGGGCGCGAATCTATCAGGAACACTTGCGGTTGCCCGCCCGCGCCATCGAATGCCTCGAGGCCGCGCGGGCCGTCGCACCCCACGAGATCCGCGTCCTGCGAGATCTGGAGGGCCTCTACGCCCGCGCGGGTCGGCATCGCGCCCGCGCCGACGTGCTCGAGACGCTCCTCGCATCGACGGAACCCGGGGCGCGACTCGAATGGATGCGCGAGCTCGCGGAGCTATGGGGAGGCCCGCTGGCGAATCCGGAGCGAGCGGCGGGCCACCTCCGCGAGGCACTTCGGCAGACGGAAGAGGGAGCTCCGGGAGTGCCGACACTTCTCGCCCAACTCCGCGGCTTCCTCGTGGCGACCGGTGGCCAATTCGAGTGGGCAGAGGTGGCGGAGCGGGAACTTCGGGCACGGCTCGCAGAGAGTGGTGGCGGGAGCGAGAACCAAGTGTGTCGCACGCTACGCCTCGAGCTCGCCCGCGCATACGAGTGCGAGCTGTGTCGCCCCGACCTGGCGCTGCCGCACTGGGAGAGCCTGGTCGACGCGAAGGCACCGGCTACGGCCGAAGCCTCCGCGTCCCTCGCGTCCGAGGAGGCCGAAGCGGCACTCCTGCGTCTCCTGCGGTCCCAGGGACGACTCGTCGAACTCGAGGGTCGACTCAGCGCCCGTGTGGAACGAGGAGTCGGCGGGACGGCGGCAGCGAGCGAGCTCGCCAGTCTTCGGGAGCGGCTGCACCTGGTTCCCGAAGTGGCTGCCGCCTGGCACCGGGTGCGCGAGCTCGACCCGGGTTCGATCGAAGGCGTGCGCGGTGGGCAGCGGACAGCGGACCGCCTGGCGGATTGGTCCGAGTTGGCGCGCTGGGTCGAGCGCGAGCTCGAGCTCGCGGGAAACGCCCCCGCCCCAGAACGGGCGGCGCTGCTGCGTCGGCTCGCCGAGCTGCGCCTGCATCGTCTGGGAGATTCCCAGGGGGCGCGTTCGGCCCTGGAAGCGATCATCGCGCTCGGGGAAGGAGATCCCGAGACCTTCTGCACACTCGAAACACTTCTCGAGTCGATGCAAGCCTGGGAAGCGGTCGTCGACGTCTATCACGGGGAGATCGGGGTCCTCGAGCAGGAGGATCCCGCGCGACGCGGCGAGCTTTGGCGACGAATCGCGCAGATCGAGGGGCGACACAACGACGCCCCCGAGGCCGCGCTGGAGGCGCTTCGACAAGTCGATGCCCTGGATCCGCTGTCTGCCGAGCTTCTGCGCGCGCGCGCCGAGCTCGAGCTCGCGCTGGGCGACAAGGAGGCCTACGCGCAGACCCAGGCGCGGTGGTGCGACGATCCGGGTTCGGGTTGTGCGGCGGCTGACCACCTGGCGCTCGCGCGGTTCCTCGATGAGCTGGGTCGACGAGGGGACGCGGCGGCGCGCATCGAACCTGCCGTCTCGCTCGACACGGCGGACCGGGAGGTGTGGGTCCTGGCCGCCCGACTTCGCGAAAGGAACGATGACCCGGCCGGTGCGAGTCGGGCGTACTTGCGAGCCGCCGACGCATCCGGTGGCGACGAGGCGGCCCTGTTCCTGGGTCAGGCGGCGGCGCTGATCGAAGACGCGGATCTCGCGGGCGCGTGCGATCTGCTCGATCGGGCCATCCACGTCAGCCGACGATCGATTCCCGCGCTTCACGCCCAGCGCGTCGCCGCCGCGACTGAACTCGGCCGTCACGCCGACGTGTTGGCGTCCGCCCTGTGTATCCACGAGGTGGCGCGGACACAGGACGACGTCCCGGAGCGGGACGAGCTTCTGAACCTCTTCGTGGCTGGCGCGCGCAGCGCGTGGACGCTCGAACGTGCGGAAGATGCGGCTCGGCTCTGGGGAGCCGTTCGGGAACTCGAGCCCGATCACGGAGAGGCGCTGGTCGGGAGCGCCGAGGCGCTCTTCACCCTCGAGAGCTGGGTCCCGGCGCGCGAGACGCTCGAGCATCTACTCGCCCTTCCCGGTCGCGAGGCGGAGCGCGCCCGAGATCTCGGTCGGCTCGGGATCGCGCTCGAACGTCTGCAGGCCCCCTCCGAAGCCGCCGATCGGTATCGATTGGCGCTGGACCTCGACCCCTCGCTCGAGGTCGCCGACGGGGGGTTGATCCGGGCACTCCAGGATGCGGGGCGCATGACCGAGTGTCTCGACGCGCTGCTCGACCGCGCCGACCAGCCTGCGTTTGCCTCGCTTCGCGCCGATCGGCTGCTTCGGGCTGCGCAGATCGCGATCGAATTGGGCCGTTCCCAGGAAGCCTGCCAGCACCTGCGGGCCGTCCGGGAAGCGCGTCCCGACGACCCCCGTCCCTGGCTCCGATCGGTCCAGCTCCTGGCGGAGACCGGAGATAGCGAGGCCGCGGACGCAGTGGCCAGCCAGGGTCTGGAACGACTCGAGGACCCCGAGGCTCGGGCGGAGCTGGCGCTGGGGAGAGGGCGCAGGCTCGAAGCTCGGGGGCAGACCCGCGCCGCCGCCGACCTGTATCTGCTGGCGGCTGAACTGGATGCGAACCAGGTTCCGGCCGCCCTCGGAGCGGCGCGGACGCTGCGCTCGTTGGAGGAGCCGGAGCGGGCCTCGGAGATCCTCTCGGACTTCCTCGCCGCGTTCCCCAGCGCAGATGCGGTCGCATCGGCTCCCGTCTGGCTCGCGGCTGGAGATCTCCGTGCGGGACCGATCGACGATCCGCAGGGGGCAGCGGAGGCGTATCGTCGTGCCCTCGAGCTGGCGCCCGATCTGACCGCGGCGCGCGATGCGCTGGCCGTATTGCTGGTTCGGATGCCGGAATGCCGGGAGGAATCCGTTTCGCTCCACGCGCAGATCCTGGCCGAGCGCCCGACCGATCTGGCATCGCTGCGAGCGCTGCTGGCCCTCGCCGAGGGCGGTGACGACGCCGGGGCTGTCGCCAACGGGCTCGCCATCTTGACCGGGCTCGGCGCCGCCAGTCCTGAAGAACGGGAGCGTTCCGACGGCCGCCTGAAGCTGACGGTGAGTGGGGCTAGCCGGTTCGAGGATGTGCTGTGGGATGGCGCTCGCCGTCTTCTGGCGGCCGGTTCGAAGGCGGTGGATCGGGTTCTGGATTCGGCCATCCCGATGGAGGCGAAGCCGGAAGATCCCGCGGATCGATTCCGCCGGGCCGCACGGGACGCGGAGTCGGCCATGACCACCGCCGGTTGTGCAGCGCTCGACGACGGGGAGCTCCGGGACCTGGTGGTGGCCCTGGCGGAGCTGGCGTCCGGCTCGAACAGCCCATCCACGGATCGCGTCTGGGCCGCCTCCCTCTCCGACGCCATCGGGTCCTTCGCGCGGCGGCGGCTCAAGCGGGCCCTGGCTCCCAACTCACCCAGCGAGATCGCCGGCATCGACTTTTCGGCCTGGCGAGGCGAGCTGCGGCGCATGGCGCGCGCGCGCGCACTCGATGCGACCGGGGGGGAACTTCGCGCCGCCCTCGTCGCTGTGGTTTCGGAGTCGAGGGAACTCGCGGTTCGCGGCCTCGACCCGGAATCCGATCTGAGTCCGCTCGTCGGGCATTGCCCGGCGAGTCGCGATTTGATGCGTGACGTAGCGCTCTCCTGGGCTCGAAGTCTTTCTCCCGGGAAGTCGAGAAAAGGAGGCTCGCATGAAGCCGGATGACGGACGCTCGGCCCGTCGCTACGAGAGGACGTCCGGGCGGATTCCCGTCGACTACGTGATCGATGGACGCCCGCGGTCGGACTACGTCGTCAGCCTGAGTGCGGGGGGCGTGTTCGTCGAAACCGAGGATCCCCAGCCGCCGGGGACTCCGCTCCGGCTCCGGTTCCGCGTTCCGCAGCGAAGCGAGACTCTGGACGTCGACGGCAAGGTGGCCTGGACCAACGCGAACGACGATCCCTCGGATTTACAGACTCCTTCGGGCATGGCGATCCGCTTCGATGAGCTTCTCGGCATTGCGACGTTGGCCACACTCATCGCTTCGCTCTCCTGATCCCACGGCGGATCAGAGTACGCCGGTGCCATGGCTCCGGCTAGTGCGCGGAGGCCCGCAAGGCCGTAGGCCGCGCGAGCCGGAAGAGTGGGCCTCCTAGCGGAAACCCAGTGTCTCCATATCGATCAGATTCCGGAGCGGCTCGCCTGCGACGTAGCGCGCGAGGTTGTCGGCGAATAGGTCGAAGACGTCGTCCAGGTAGCGATCCACAGATACCGAAGAGTGCGCCGACAGATACACGGTGGGTAGATCCCAGAGCGGGCTGTCGGGGGGCAGCGGCTCCTGGGTGAACACGTCGAGGGCGGCTGCCGAAAGATGCTCGGTCTCGAGCGCCTCGACCAGGGCGGACTCATCGACGAGAGACCCCCGGGCCACATTGACGAGGACCGCCCCCGGGCGCATCGCGGCCAGGGCCTTGGCATCGATCAGATGAAAGGTTTCGGACGATGCCGGAGCCGCGATGATCACAGCATCGCATTGGCTCAGCATCTCGTGCAGTTGATCGGGGCCGAAGAGAGCGTCGGCGACATCCGACCTGGTGCCGGGTCGGGTGCTCCGCTTGAGCCCCAGTACGCGGGCGCCGAGGGCACGGGCCCGTTCCGCGACGGCGCAGCCGATGTTTCCCAGTCCGACGATCCCCAGGGTGGAACCCGCAAAGGTGCGGCCGTAGGTGCGCACGTATTCGTGAGACCGCTGGTATTGCTCGGCCTCCCGGAAGCGCTTCCAGATCTGGAGGAGGCGACCGATTACGAACTCGGCCATCGACGCGGCGCTGATGCCCGAGGCATTGGTCACGACCACGTGATCTCGTGTCACACCGGCACGCGCGAACTGTTCCATGCCGGCTCCGACTCCCTGAATCCAGCGCAGCTTGGGAGCGAGTTCCATCAAGTTTTCCGGGGTGTGGAGCGCGATCAGAACCTCCGCCCGCGCGAACGCAAGGCGGCGCTCGTCGCCAAACTCGATGGCACAGGCGGGAGGCTCCTCGTGGGGTTCACCGGCCGGAATGTCTGCCCAAGCCACGCCCGAACCCGCGGGCAGGCGAATGGCTTCGATGCGGGGATCGATCGCCGTGAGACGCTCGACGTATCGCTGCGAGTGAAATCCGGGAAATCCGAGGCACACGGCGATCGGCCCATCGGACGCGGTGCTCACGCCGAGGCCGTCTCGGTGCCCACACGCGGGGTGCGGCTGGCGAACCGATAGAACACTCCGGCTCCAATCGCGTGGATGCAGAGCAATGAATAGCGAATTCCGAGGCCCCCGAGTCAACTTGCCAGAAGGCTTTCTCGGAAATAGACTCGCCACCGCGAGCGCAAGCGCGAAGCGCGCGCAGCCAGCCACCGGCGAGTATGCGTTTTTCCCTCCAGCTGCCGACGGACCGCGTCGAACAGGGCGCCGAGTTCGTCTCGGCGGACGCCATCGCCGAGATGGCTCGGGTGACCGAGGCGGCCGGCTTCGACGCCTGCTACGTCACCGAGCATCCGTTTCCCTCGGATGACTGGCTGGCGACGGGGGGACACCACGCCCTGGACCCGTTCGTGGCGCTCTCCGCCGCAGCCGTCGCCACGAGAGATCTGCGCCTGCACACCAATATCCTCGTGCTCGCCTACCGCAACCCGTTCCTCACCGCGAAGGCGATCGCGAGTCTCGATGCCGTCTCCGCCGGGCGGGTCATCGTCGGTGTCGCCGTGGGCTACCTGGAGGGTGAGTACGAAGCCCTGGGCGCCGACTTCGCCGGCCGCAACGAAGTCGCCGACGAGGCCCTGGAAGCCATGAAGCGGGCCTGGCGCGGCCAATCGGTTCGGTTCGAGGGCCGCGACTACCGCGCCGCGGGCAACACGATGTTGCCCCGGCCGACCCAGCGGCCACACCCCCCGATCTGGGTCGGCGGGAACTCCCGGAGGGCCATGCGCCGCGCGGTGGAACATGCCCAGGGCTGGAGCCCCTTTCCCTTGCCGACAAAGTTCCGCGGCCGCGCCCGCACCGCCGCCATCGAGAACGTCGACGACCTGCGCGACAAGATTGGGACCCTCCGGGACTACGCAAAGCGTGTGGGCCGGCGCGAGCCCATCGACGTGAACTTCGTGCCCTGGGGTCGGGGCATGAACTCGAACGCGGAGCTCGATCCCGAGGCGTTCCGCGATCAGGTGCGGGAGCTCGAGTCGATCGGTGTCACCTGGCTCAGCCTGGGTCTTCCCGGAAAGAGCCGTGCAGCGTACTGCGAAAATGCCGCGCGTTTTGGTGAGGAAGTGATCGGGAAGCTTCGATGAATCACACGGCGTGCCTGCAAGGCCGTCTCCTCGGCGCGCCGGACCGTACTGCCCTATGCTTCGCCCTCTGAATCCGGAACTCGAGGAACAGGGAGGGGAGCCGTGAAGCGTGGGAGCGCGGCGGTGCTCATCGTCTCGATCACTTGGTTCACAACGTCCTGTGTTGTGATCGAGGACGGGGAAGTCGGGGTCACGAAGAGCTTTGGCTCGATTGCCGACGAGCCACTGCCGGCGGGCATTGTCTTGGTGGCTCCCGTCTTGCGTCAGGTCGAGACCTGGAACGTGAAGCTCCAGGAGCTCAAGGAGAGCTCTCAGGTCCCCTCCTCGGAGGGCCTGATCGTGGGCCTCCAGACCTCGCTGCTCTTCCAGGTGATGCCCGAACAGGCGCCCGAGATCCGCAAGACCATCGGACGAAACTACATCAACGGGCTCATCGTTCCCTATTTTCGCAGCGCCCTGCGCGACGTGGTCAGTGGCTATCCGGTCAAGCGCATCTATGCCGAAAGCGGTCGGAAGGAGATCGCCGAAAAGATCCGGGGCTTCCTCGAGAAGAACCTGGGTCCCCGCGGGATCCGGATCGTCGACGTGCTCCTGCGCGACGTGCAGCTCCCGCAGCGCTTCCAGGAGAGCATCGAGGCGAAGCTCACTGCCGAGCAGCGCGTGGCGCAGAAGCAGTTCGAACTCGAGCAGGCGGAGAAGGACGCGGAGATCGAGGTTGCGCGCGCCGAGGGCGCCGCCCAGGCCCAGAAGATCGTGCGCGCGACGCTCAGCGACTCGTATCTTCACTATCTGTGGATCAAGACGCTGAACGAGAACCCGAATGTGGTCTACGTCGCCAGCGAGGCGAACATGCCGATCTTCAAGGCGGTGGGCAGCAAGTAGGCGGGGCGGCGACC
>JACZXC010000136.1 GCA_022571825.1 Myxococcales bacterium
CCGGCGAGCACGACGGCCTGAACCGGCCGTTCCGGATTCGGGAGACCGGCCAGACGATCGAGCAGTCGGAAGATCGGACGGGAAGAGACACAGGCATGGGCCGCCACCATCGCGATGGTGAATTGCATGGCGAGGGTCAGCAGAACCCAGACGCCGTCGCCCCAGGCCAGGATGGCCTCTTCGACCCCCGCACCGGCCCCACCGATGGCGAGGGCCAGGGCAATCGCCGTCAGGATCATGCACACGACCCAGGAATCCGGAACCCAGCGCTCGGTGATCCGCGACAGGACTACGCCGAGATTCCGAAGCCGATCCAGGATCACGCCGGTCTTAGCCGAATTTCGCCAGCTGCACCGCGATGGTTCGCGCGCTGAAGTATCCGAAGAACAGCAGCGAGCCCAGCAGAGCCAGGCTGCGGATCGGGTGGGGGCGCAGAGGTCCCCGGAAGCTGACCCCGTTCATCCAGAGCAGGAGCCCGGAGTAGAGGAACATCACGAACCCGTTGAGCGAGGCCGAGAGCACGATCAGCAGAAGCGGCTGGTTGAAGCCCGACGCGATCACCAGGACCCCGAAGGCAATCATGGCCCAGACCACCCCGAAGTACAGGCGTGAAAGACTCACAGGGCTGGCGCGGAAGAATCCCACCTTCAGCAGATCCGCTGCGACCCGTGCCACGGCGTCGAGGAGAGCGAGTTCCGTCGAGAAGAGCACCGCGATTCCCACGCCCAGAAAGACCCCGCTCCCGATCGCACCGAAGCGCCGTTCGAGTTCCCGCGCCTCGTCGCGGATGAAGCCGAACCCCTCGGACACCGGGGCGCCGGGCTCGAGGAGCGTGCCAGCGAGCAGGCAAAACAGGGCCAGAGACAGCAGACACAACAGGTAAAAGCACAGGAAGTGCTCCATGTTCGTGCGGCGCCACCAGACCTTCCATCGGGTGAGATTCGCCTCGTCGCCTTCGAACCCGACGCCCACCTCGCTGACGGCTTCTACTCGCCCGGTGAACGGGCTCGTGATGCGCCCAATCCAGCGTCCCATCCACGTAGCCCTTGTCCTTGATGTAGTTGGACTGGGCGAGGTTCACCGAGCCGCCAGCCCCCGCGAACGCCAGAGCGCCCAGCAGCATCGGAAGTTCGACGCCCTCGGGAATCCGACCGAACTGGACCGCTCCGGCCGCGAGGGCCATCACCGTGTCGCCGCTCACCAGTACCGCCGCGAGAATCACCAGCGCTGTGAAGATGCCGGCCACGAGAACGAACTGGATGACTTCGACCGTGCGATAGACGACGGGTCCCAGCGAGAGGATCAGGCCGCACGCGACCAGGCCCGCCACGGCGGTACCGGTGATCGGGACCGCGACCTGCCACGAGAGCAACGTCGCCGCGCCGGTGGCCCACCCGGGCCAGATTCATGGAACGGTGCCACACAGCAGAAACACCGGGACGAAGGCCCGGCTCAGTCGCGCGAAGCCGACCACGGCACTCTCGCCCGTCGCCAGGGTCCATCGCTCGATCTCCATGTTCAAGAAGAACTGGATCGTGACGCCGATCCAGCAGGCCCAGAACAACGCGAAGCCCCACTCGGCGGTCAGACGCGGCCACAACACGAACTCGCCACTGCCGATGGAGAGGCCCGCGAGGATCACGCTGGGCCCGATCATGCGGCGCAGGGGCGAGGGCTCGGGCAGGTCACCTCGGCCCAGCGCGGGGAGAACGCGATCCGAAATCCGCATCACCTGCATCGGATCTGGGTTCTACCCGGCACTCGAGCCAAGAGGCGCGTAGCGTCGCTTGGCTTCCGTCGGACTCAGGTGCGCAGCGGCGGCGATCGCCGCCAACTTCGCCCCGTCCCTCAGGTCCTCGGGCTGGATACGCTCCTGGAGGGCGAAGGCATTCTTGTAGGAATCCGAGGTGATGTCGACCTGGCGCACCCGGGCCCGGCCGGTTCCGGGATCGACGATCTCGGCGAAGGGGATCGGAACGATCTGCCCGGACTGGCGAGTGATCAGGACGCTCGAGTAGCCGTCGAGCAGAGAACGCACCGCCCCCACGCCGAGGTCGCGAGTGTAGTCACGGTCGTAGGCGATGGGGTAGCCGCAGCGCAGCTCGTAGCCGACATCCTTCTCGCCGATCGTGACCTTCACCCCGCGACTCGCGAGGGACTCGGCCACGGCGGTGCGCAGCACCCGCGCGATCGGAACCTCGGCCAGACGGACGTGGCCGTGCTCGTCTCTCGGCGCGTCCTTGAGGATCGGATCGTTCTCGTCAAAATGCGCTGCCACGCCTTCGGCGATCACCGCGACTCCGTCCGGGCGTCCCTCGGCCAGCCTCTTGACGATGGCGCCCTCGAGGGTGCGCACCGCATCCTCGAGCTGGATGGGCCGATCGGGGAACTCTTCGGGAATCAGCATGATGGGAGCTCCCGCCGCCTTCCCCGCGCCCAGGGCCAGATGACCCGCCGCGCGACCCATCATCACGATGAAGAACCAACGATTGGTGCTGCGCATGTCTTCCTGGATGCGCTCCACCACGGTGGTCGCGTGCTCGCGCGCGGTCTCGAATCCGAAGGTTGGAACGCCGTTGGGCAGAGGCAGGTCGTTGTCGATCGTCTTCGGCACGTGCACCACGGTGATCCGCCCGTTTGCGCTTTCGGCCACCCGGTTGGACGACGAAGCCGTGTCGTCTCCGCCAATCGTGATCAGATGTTCGATACCGAGCGCGTCAAGGGCGCGGATACAGTTCTCGAGGTGTTCCGGATTCTTCGTGGGATTCGCCCGGGAGGTGTGAAGGATCGATCCCCCCTCGAGGTGGATTCTCGCGACGCTCTCCGCGTCGAGATCGCGGACATGTTCGATGTCGCCCTCCATGATCCATCGGAAGCCGTCGAGGATCCCGCGTACGCGGTCTCCGCGGCGCAACGCCAGGGATGCCGCCGCCCCGATCACGCCGTTGATTCCCGGCGCAGGCCCTCCTCCCACCAGAATTCCGAAGGTCTTCATCGCGCGTTCCTTTTCGCGGTTCGGGTCCGCCCGGCGCGTCAGCGCCGGCGCGAGAATTCCCTGAGCTCCGTCGCCCCGGTCGCCGTCGACGGCCGCGCCGAGCCGGGTGCGGCGACGAGTCTGCGCTTCCCCCACAGGACCGAGGGCTCGTCGGCCATCGGTCGTGCCACCGGCGCCATCCCGAGATCCTGAAGCACCTCGTGGGTCAACTCGCGCATCTGTCCGTGCACCGCGGTGCCACGTGCGTGATGAAGGATCGAGAGGGGTTTGGACGTCGCCGAGTTGAGCGACTCGACCTTCGGGCTGCGCGAGAGGTAGGTCTTGTAGTACGGCCAGCGCCGACTGCGTACCTCCTCGAGCAGGGCCTGCAGAAGCGTGCCCCCCCCGGTGGCCCGAGCGCGGTGGTCGACCAGGGTAAACACGACCCGCGCCCTTCCCCGGCCGACCTGCGAACGCTCGAGGATTCGAAAGATCTTCCCCGCCTCCTCCAGCGAACTCCAGTCCGCAATCGGCACCAGAATGCGGTCCGCGGCGTGGAACGCGTTGAGCGTCAGGGCTTCCAGATCGCTCTTCGCGTCGAGGATCACGATTCCCCGCCAAGCCGTCCGATCGAGGAGACCCCGGAGGGTCATCGGATTCTCCGCACGGCCCTTCAGCAGGGAGACGTCGGCCGGTGAGGGAACGAAGTGTACGCCGTATTCCCCGACCCGGATCACGCGCTCGAGAGTGCGCTCTGCCCAGCCGTGCTTGAGGTTGCCGTCTCCGGGCGTGGCGGGACCCAGGGCAAACATGCGATCGAGGACCTGCTGATCGTCGAGACCCACGACCAGTACCGGCAAGTCCTCCCGCAAAGCCCGCAGATAGATCGCAAGATTCGCCACCAACGTGGTCTTTCCGACGCCCCCCTTGTTGGAGGAGACCGCGAGAACCGGCGCACGGGCCGCCGAGTCGGAGGTGCCTTCCTTCACGGCACGAAATGTACCCATCGGGTAGGATGGAAGCCATGACCGCGGTGGGTGTCATTCCCGCCCGCTACGCTGCTGCGCGCTTTCCGGGCAAACCCCTGGTTCCGATCGCCGGGCTCCCCATGGTGCGACGCGTGTGGGAAGGGGCGTCGGGGGCAAAGAGCTTGCGGGCCGTCATCGTCGCCACCGACGACCAGCGGATCGCCGACGTGTGCAGGAGTTTCGGCGCCCCTGTGGTGATGACGAGTCCCGATCATCCGACCGGAACGGATCGACTGGCGGAGGTAGCGCTTGGCCTGGACGACGAGTTGATCGTCAACATCCAGGGAGACGAGCCGCTGATCCAGGGCTTCGTGATCGATGCGGCGGTCGAGGCCCTGCGGGACGACCCCGACGCGCCGATGTCGACCGTGGTCCACCGCGCCGACCCGGATGCACTCGACGATCCCAACCGGGTGAAGGTGGTGATCGACCGCCGCGGAAACGCCCTCTACTTCTCGCGCCGCTGTATTCCCGCCAGGCGGTCCGACACCCACGAGCCGAGCTACTGGCAGCACGTCGGCATCTACGCCTACCGGCGCGCCTTCTTGCTCGAGTTCATCGGGCTCGAGCCCACGCCCCTCGAGCGCTCGGAGGAGCTCGAGCAGCTTCGGGCCCTCGAGCACGGGTACCGGATTCGCTGCGCAACCGTCGCCGGGTGGAGTGCGATTTCCGTCGACGTCCCCGACGACGTGGCACGTGTCGAGGCGCGGCTGCGCGAGAAGGGCTCATGCTGACCGGGACCCTCGACGCCCGAACGGTTCGCGAGTGGGGCGACCACGACTCGAACTGGGCGCGATGGGGTGGCGGCGATCGGCACGGAGCCCTCAACTTCATCACTCGCGAGCGGGTGCGCACCGCGTGCTGCATTCCCCGGGTTGGACAGGTGATCTCCTGTGCGCTCAGTTTCGATCGGGAGGGTTCCCCGAACGGTCCACATCGCTGCCGCACCCAGTGGGATGCGGGCCGCGCAGATGCCAACGACGAGATCCGGCACGGTGTCGTGGGGCGGGGGGTGCTCCTCGACATCTCCCGCATGCTGCGCGCCCCCTGGCTCGATGACGGGACTCGGATCCGACCCGATGACCTCGATGCCTGTGCGGAGAGCCAGGGTGTGACGGTCGAGTCCGGCGACATCTTGCTGATCCGTACCGGAATGATGACGCGCTGCCGGGAGCAGAAGTCGTGGCAGGGCTACTGCGACGGTCCCGCTCCGGGACTGTCGGTGCACTGCGCGCGATGGCTGTTCGAGCGCGAAATCGCGGCCGTCGCGATGGACACATGGGGCGTCGAGGTTCGGCCCCACGAGACGCCGGACATCTCTCAACCCCTCCACGCGATTTCACTTCGCCAGACCCGGGTGTTATTCGGAAAGAACTTCGATCTCGACCCTCTCGCCCGGGCCTGCACCCAGGACGGCAATTACGACTTCCTGTTCACGGCGTCGCCCGTCACTGCGGCCGTCGGCTCCTCGATACACCCGCTCGCGCTCAGATAAGCCCACGCGTGGCCGTCGGGGCTGCCCTGGGCACCTTCTGGCTTCCCGAGCGGCAGGGCGCCGGGTACGGGTCGTAGCACTGGGGAGCCCCTGCCTGGGCGCAGCGATCGTCGGCGGACTGGCCCGGAGTCTCGACTCCCCGCGCGCGCCGCAAACCCTGCTGAGGGCCGCCCTGGCCGTCTCCGCGGTGAGCCTGGCTGTCCCTCCCGCACGAATGCACGCGGTGGTCGATGGGCCCCGCGACTCGAGCCATCCCCGAAGGGTGGCCCGGGTATCTCGGTGCGGCTCTGGAGACCGCGGCCGCCTGCGCCGGGCTCCCGATGCTGGCTGCCGCCGGGACATTTCCGGCCGTCCTGTCGGTTCGGAGGGTTCAGAGGGTTCAGAGGGTTCGGAGGGTTCGGAGGGTCCGGAGGGTCCGGAGGGTCCGGAGGGTTCGGGGCGCCGGGACCGGCCGGTTGCGGTCCACCTCGGTCGCCTGGTCGGCGGCCTGCTCCAGGCCGCCTCGGCGGACCCGACCGCTTCCGAGGTCTGGGGACCCCAAAGCTCGCATCCGGCTCACTGCGGGCCTTCGGCCTTGCCGCTTGCTGCCCCCCCCGGCTGGCATTTCTCCGCCGCTCACTTTCGAATCTTCTCGCGGCCGCCGTGCCAGAGAAACGCACGAAGGTGGATCGCCTTCCAAGCGTGCATGGGGGACCGCCTTCGGTTTCGATGCGGCTGCTCGACCGGCTCGATTCTCCACCGACCCGAGCGAGGGTGTCAGGCCGTCCCTGTCGATAGCGCCGGCACCACGCTCATCGAGAGGCGGTGATACAGGTGGTGGCCCCGGAGCAGGGGCTCAGGTGGAGCGGGCCGGACAGACCCGGCACCGAAATTCCCGTGATCTGCGTGACGATCTAGTGAATCCGCTTGTCGGCGCCGGCCCATTCCTTTTCACGGAGCCGGAACTTCTGGATCTTGCCCGTCGACGTCTTCGGGAGGTCTGTGAACTCGACGACCTTCGGGCATTTGAAGTGGGCGAGGCGCTCGCGGCAGAAGTCGATGAGCTCCGACTCGCCGACGTCGTGCCCGGAGCGCAAAGTCACGAAGGCCTTGGGAACCTCTCCCCATTTCTCGTGGGGGATCGCCACGACGGCGCACTCGAGCACCGCCGGGTGCTGCACGAGAGTGTGCTCGACCTCGATGGTCGAGATGTTCTCGCCCCCGCTGATGATGATGTCCTTCTTGCGGTCCCGAAGTTCGATGTACCCGTCCGGGTGCACGACACCGAGATCTCCCGAATGGAACCACCCGCCGGAAAAGGCCTCGGCGGTGGCTTCGGGGTCGAGGTAGTAGCCCTTCATCACGTTGTTGCCGCGCATGACGACCTCGCCCATCGTCTGACCGTCGCGCGGGACGTTTTGCATGCTCTCGTCGACCACCCTAAGCCCCGGCTCGGCGATGATGAACGAGACGCCCTGCCGAGCCTTCAGGCGTGCGCGCTCGTCAGCCGGCAGCTCGTCCCAGCCCGGCTGGATGGCGCAGATCGTGTGGGGACCGTAGGTCTCGGTGAGGCCGTAGGCGTGGTGGACATAGGCGCCCATGCTCTCCATCGTCCGAATCACCTGCGGAGCGGGAGGAGCCCCGGCAGTCATGATCGTCAGACCGGAGAGGTCCCGGTCCGCGGCGCCGGGGGACGAGTGCAAGGCCGTCAGAATGGTCGGGGCGCAGCACATGTGCGTCACACCCTCCTGCTCGATCAGGCGGTAGACCTCCGCGGGCTCGACGCGCCGCAGGCAGACGTGGGTGGCTCCCATCGCAGTCACGCCCCAGGTGTAGCACCAGCCGTTGCAGTGGAACATCGGCAGGGTCCACAGGTAGACGGTGTCCCGGTTGAGCCCGAACACCAGGGCGTTGCCGAGGGCGTTGAGGAAAGCGCCGCGGTGATGATAGACGACGCCCTTGG
>JACZXC010000137.1 GCA_022571825.1 Myxococcales bacterium
CGAGAAAGCGCACGAGCCGCCGCGCGGTCTCCTCGGGATCTGGCTCGCGCACGAGTGCGATCGCGGCGAGAGCGGGGTCCGGATCTTCCGGGCTGATCTCGATGGCACGGTCGTAGAGGGTGAGTGCCCGAGTCGGATCGCCGGCCTCCGCTGCGAGGGCAGCCAGGCCCGCGAGAGCTCGCCAGCTCCGGGCGTCCAGCTCCAGCGCCCGCTCGTAGCCCGCGAGCGCCGGTTCGGTATCTCCCGCGGCGTGGAGCGCACGGCCACGCAGCTCGTGGAAGACCGCCTGGTCGGGATCTGCAGCCAGCGCCCGATCGACCAGGCCCGCTGCCTTCTCGTGTTGGCCAAGCGCCCCGAGCTGCTCGATCAGAACCCGGAACGCGATCGCGTTCGAGGCGTCCGTCAGATCGAGACCCGCCGACTCGACGGCCTGCACAGCCGGCTCGGCGCTGCCCCCTGCAGCCAGCAGCGACGCCTCCTCGGCGACCGCGACGGCGGCCTGCCCAGGCAGCCGGCCCAGGCGCTGCAATCCCTCGGCGACGATCGTGTCTCGACCGTCCGCGTGCGCGAGGCGGATGGTCATGAGATACGCGTCGGGGTCTGTCGCATGGGCTCGGAGGTAGCGACTGGCTATCTGCAGGGCGTCGTCGTGCCCGCCCCGGGAGGCGTAGAGCTCCGCCAGCGCGCGCCCGGCCTCGCTGATGCCGGGATTCGTTCGAAACGACTCGCGATAGTGAGAGGTCGCTCGCGGGAAGTCGCCAACGCGCTCGGCAGCCTGCCCGGCCAGGAATCGTCCGACTGCGTTGTTCGGCCAGAGTCGGATCCCGGATTCGAACGCCGCAAGCGCGCCCGGGGCGTTGCCCTCACCGAGGAGGATGCGGCCCATGATCAGGCTCCGAAACTCGGACTGTTCCAGCCGCCTTGCAACCTTGCGGGCCTGGTCGAAGCGTTCGGCCTGCACGAGGGTGTCCGCATAGGCGAAGCGAAGACGCGCCGCTCCCGGGCTGATGGACAGTGCGCGCTCGAAAGCGTCGATCGCCTGATCGAAGAGATCGCGCTCAACGTAGTGATCCGCAAGTACGAACCACGCCAGCACCGTTGCGCGCGTCTCTGCCTCCTCGCGCAGGAGTCGCTCCTCTTCCTCCGTCTCACCGAGGGCTCCGATCCGCCGCGCGAGGAGCGTACGGAAGAGGCCGCCCTCCGACTCCTCGGCGGCGCGTTCCAGGATGCTTGTGGCGCGCTCGGGTCGTCCGATCCGATCGTAGAACAAGACGGTCTCCGCGACAGCGACGTGCTCGGTGGGGAATCGCTCGGCGCAGTCGGCGAAATGCCTCTCGCCCGTGTCGCGATCGCCCCTCTGGAACGTGAACAAGGCGCGGGCGACGCACAGCCTCGCGAGCATCGGACTCGCGATTTCCGCGTCGGCGTCCTCGAAGCTCGCCTGAGCGGTATCGAGAGCTGCGCCGGCCTCGTCGATTCGATCCAGCGCGATCAGCGCCGTCACACGAGTCACCAGCACCGGGAGGTACCCGGGCTCCTTCTCGAGCACCCGATCGATGTCCGCGAGCGATTCCTCGAGATTGCCCGCGGCTCGGTTGGCATCCACTCGCAACACCAGCGCCTGCGGGTTGTCGGGATCGATCGCCAGGACCCGATCGATCTCCCGGACCGCATCGTGCGCGGTTCGGCTCTCGAGCATCGCCCGAGTCAAGAGCAGGCCGGCCTCGACCGCGTACTCGGGTGTCTCGGCGGCCTTGCGAAGGGGCCACACGGCGAGTCCGGCGCTGCCCGTCCGCAACAGTGCCCTCCCGAGCAGCAAGGTCGCCTCAGTTTGCGAAGGGTCCCGGTCGAGGATCTTCCGCAGCGGACCGATGCTCTCCGCGAATTGACCCGCGCCATGCGACTCTCGGATCTCCTCCAAGGGGTCGCTGGGACCGCACGCGAGTGCGAGCAGCAGGAGGAGTCGGAGGGAGGCGGACACGATCGAGGACATGCTCTATCCGGTTTCCCCGCTGTCGAAGTCCCGATCGTCCTCTTCGGAGGCATCCTCTTCTTCGGCGTCCCAGGCCGGCACTGTTGGTTCGCGTTCGCTCGGAGCGGCCGATTCCGACCACACCGGGACCTCCCCGTCGAGGGAGCTCAAACGTTGCCAGGCCTCGCGTTGCCGGTCTTCACAGTCGTCACCGCGACAGCGGCGCCAGGCGGCCTCGATCGTGCGTCGGTCGAAGGGCACCGCATGGTAGTAGTGGAGCAAGAACCTTTGCGTCATCCGCTCGGCCTGCTGCGCCAGCGCACTCTCGTCGACGTCCGGGAGCTTGCCCTCGTAGAGCATCCGCAGCTCCCTCAGCTTGCCGGGAGCGAGATCCCGGCGCGAGGCGGGGTTGATCTGACGAGCCTCCGCGAGTGCGCTCTTGAGTCGTGGAGATCCCGGACGGTCCAGCTGCCAACGTGCGAAGAGCGTGGCGCACTGCTCCGTGCGTCGGAACCGACACAATTCGTACGTCGCCGCCTCGAGGAGCCGCTCGGGCAGGGCTTCACCGCCGGCTGCGAAACGATGGAGCAGTGAGTTTTGCAGCGAGAGTTCCCGCTGGGCCGGGCTGGAGAGAGAGGGCAGCCACGACCGACGTCCCAGGAAGAACGCCCGGGCGGCGCGGTAGCTCAAGATCGGATGCCGCAGCGTTTGGATCTCGCCCTCGAGTTCGACCGCGTGGAGCGTGCCGAGGGGCACCAGCTCGTGGGCGAGGAGCTGAGCGAAGCGATCGATCCCGACCCGGGCGAACCCGGCTGTGAAATCGGGTTGGGCGAAGCGCTCCGCGAGCGCATCGACGTCCAGGGCGCGCTCCGGTTGGTCGAAGCCGAGCAGCAGCAGGTCCGACCCGAGCGCGAACCAGACGGAGACGTGCGGAAACACGTCGGCGTAGGTGCGGAACACCAGGGAGACGACGTCGACGTCGGATTCGTAGACGTGGAACCACTGCGCATACACGCCGCCCGGCGCGAGGTGCTCGCGCGCCGCCTGCAGAAACTCGCGGCTGTAGAGCATCTCGACGCCGGTGACCCACGGGTTGCTGGGCTCCGAGACGATCAGGTCGAACTTCCGCTGGCTTCGCAGCAGGGTGCGATAGGCGTCGCCGCGGAGAATCTCGACCTTCGGGCTCTTCGATGCATTCCCGTTCCCGTGGTCGAAGTATGGGGCAGCTGCAATCACGGCCCTCGAGATTTCGGCCACGCGCACGCTGCGGTTGCCGGCCAGGGCGGCGAGCTCACCCGTCGTGACGCCCGTTCCCCACCCGATCACGAACGCGCGCTCATACCGCTCGGCCATCAATGCGGGGATCAGTGCGCTGAGCGCCATCGTCGGATAGTCGGCCTCGAGGTTCCCGTCGGGCTTGCCATTGACGATGATGCTGCGTGTCTCCGGCTTTCCCTCGGACTCCACGACGGCAACGCTGCTCGTCGGGCCGTCCTGATAGAAGATCGGCTTGCCCCGGCGACGGTGTTCGAACATTTCGCTGGGGCCGCGGAAGCTGTACCGCATGGGCTCTCGCGCCCGAAAGAGTCCCGAGGAGAGCCGCTGCTCCGACCAGGCGGGCAGGAGCCAGATCGCCCCCAGCGTGGGGAGCAAGATCAGCACGGGTACCCAACGTGGCAGGGGTCGGAATACCAGCAGCGTGAGGAGCGCGGCGCCGACGGCGACGGTACCCATCACGACCCGGTAGATGTGGTGCAGATCGAGCCAGAAGAAGAGAACGTAGCCGCCCACCAGGGCACCCAGCAGCGAGCCGATCGTATTCCACGCGTACAATCGTCCGGCGACGGATCCCAGGTCGCGGACCTCGCGCCGCAGCTCGTGGAAGAGCAGGGGGAGTAGTGCCCCCGAGAGGCCGATCGGAACCGCGAGCAGCAGCAGAAGACCGGTGAAGATGGCGATCTGATAGCCATAGAAGGCGAGCTCGATCGGGCGGAAGATCACCCGGATGACATGGGCCCAGTAGGGGGCGTCGCCCATCAGGACATAGAGTGGGAACAGCAGGAAGACCAGTAGCCACTGGGAGCCCACGACGAACCCGCGCGGAATCCGATTGAAGGCGGAAACTCCGAGACTACCGAGTGCGATGCACAGCACGAAGACCGCAACCACCATCGCAAAGGTGAACTGGGACGAGCCGAACGCGAGGCCGCCGATCCGGTTGAGGATCGTCTGCAGCGTCATCATCGCGAAGCCCGCCAGCAGTGCGACGGCAGCCCAGGCGCCCAGCCGGGGAACCGTCTGCGCGAGGGGCGATGGCGACGGGTCGGGGGCGAGCTCCCGGTGACGGCGATCCAGCTGCCAGAAGCCGGCCGCCGCGACGAGGTTCAGGCAAGCCATCGCTGACATGACGGAGTCGAGGCCGAGCACTGGAATCAGCACGAACCCGCCGGCGAGAGCTCCCGCGAAGGCGCCGGCGGTGTTCGAGCCATAGACCCAGGCGTGCACGCGTGTCGCGCGGTCGAGGCTGCCGGCCAGCACCAGTGTCAGGATGGGGATCGTGCCTCCCATCAACACCGTCGGAGGACCGAGGAGCAGCGCCGAGAGCCCGACATCGAACGCAAATGCGGACCCGGTGCCGGTCGGACCGACCAGCGAGAGCTTCTGGGCGAGACCGAAGGTCCAGGGAAAGAGCAGGGCATAGAGCCCGATCCCCGCCTCCACCAGAGCGTAGATGTACAGCAGCCGGGGGGCCTCACCCCGAGTCTGTGCCCGCTCGACGACACGGCGGGTCAGACGACCGAATATTGCGTACCCCGCAGACAGGCCGCCGAGGAAGATGCCGAGCACGGCCGCCGTCGCCTCGGCGTGGGACCCGAGGAGAATCGCCAGGTACTTCTGCCAGGCCACCTCGTAGGCGAGGCCTGTGAAGCCCGTGAGCACCGTGAGTGTGAGTGCTACGGGGAGGACGACTTGCGTCCGATCGACGGCCTGGGAAGCGGCCACGAGCCCCTGTCTATCCGTCCGACTCGGTATTCTTCGCCCCACCCCGGCGCTTCGCGTTCGGCCAGTTGTTCAGGACCTGCTGCCGAAACCCAGGGGTGACGTCCTCCCCTGCGAGCCATGCCCTTGCCGCGTCGGGATCCTTCACGAACCAGCGCCGGCTGTATCGAAGCCTGCGCTTTCGCCGCAGCTCCTCGTCCTCGATCTGCCCGGCCCAACGGAGGGCCTCGGCAGGTGACGCGTCGGCTGTTGCCCGCGCGAGCGCATCGATCGCCCCGTCGCGTATCGGGCCGCCCGAGGCGGTTTCCAGCCAGGCCTCGACCTCCCCGGGCGCTTTAGCGGCCCAACTTCGGAAGGCCACTCGAACGGCTTCGGTCCGCTCGTTCTCGCGGGCTTCTTCGATGGGAAGGGTCTCGATCCACGCGATCAGGGTCTTCGGGTCGTGGAAGTGAGCCCACTTGCCCGCGATGTTGAGCAAGCCCGACGTGGCGTACCAGTGTTGCATTCGACTCTCGTACCAGGTCGCGGCGCGCTCGGGGTCGAGGTGCGCGAGGGCTCCAGCGGCCGTTGCGAAGACGGCTTCCTTGAACTCGTTGGGGGAGTCCTCCGGCACGGCGTCCGCCCAGGCGATGACGGCGTCCGGTCCGTCTCGCTTCGCCTGGCCAGCCAGGCGAAAGGCGAGCCGGGTGCGGCGCCGGGGATTCGATACGGTCGCGGCGAACTCGCTTGCCCCCTGCCGATCGTGACTACTCACCCAGCCGGAGAGCAGTGCTGCGAGAAGGCGTTGCCGAAGCTCTTCGTTCTCGAGCTGCTCCCACTCCGCGGGGGCGGCCCGGCCATCGTTGAAGCCCCAGGCGTGCATGGCCTCCTCCACCAGGATGGATCTCCATGGGGTCGGCCAGTCCCTGGCCGTCGCGAAGGCGCCGGGACCGTCGAATCGCGTCCAAGCCAACATCAACAGCCGAACTTCCTCCTTGTCGAAGCCCGCTCGGTGTTTCTCGATTTCTGCGAGCGTGGGCGGCACGTCTTCGGGGCCCAGCGTGCGCAGGAAGCTCGTGAGCAGGTACAGCCGTTCCAGCTCATCGCGTTCGCCGAGTCCGGCGCGCAGGGTGTCCAGGTCCGGACGGGGGGGAGAAGATTCCGAGCCTTGCGAACAACCGAGTCCGAGCCCAGCCGCCAAAATCGCGACGCCGAGCATACGCAGCTTCATCGAGGATCTCCTTCCCGCGTCTGCCAGATCCACGGCCACTGCCTCGGCCTCGGCAGCGCATCGACCGGCACTTAACACCCGACCGGGACTCAACATCGTTATATCGCCTGGGCCCGTCGTAAAATGTTGACGTGCCTCCCGAAATCTGTTCGACTCTACCATGTGCGCAGTACCGTGGCTGAGTAGAATCGCGTGCGCATTGCTGCTGCTCCCGGTGCTCCTGGCGACGACCTCCCCGGCGGGGGCCCAGGACGAGGACGGCCCGACCGGCGCCGACTCCGACGATCGCGAGATATTGCTACCGATCGAGGCTGACGATACCGCCGTCCCCGACCCGAGCGGCGACATCAGCGAGATGGTCGTTCTCGGCACCGGCCGCGACGACTTTCTCAAGGACCTGTCGATCTCGACCACGAGCTTTGGCGCCGCGGAGATCAAGGCACTGCGGATCCAGAACATCGCCGACCTCGCCGAGTTCACCCCCAACCTCGAGATCAACACCCGCAGCGCCGCATCGAACCCGACGCTCTTCATCCGGGGCATCGGCCTGAAGGACTACAACGCGAACGCGGCCGGCGCAGTGGCGATCTACCAGAATGGCATCAACATCAACTCCCCGGCGATTCAGCTCGGACAGCTCTTCGATGTCGAAGAGATCCTGGTCCTGCGCGGTCCGCAGGGGAGCGTGAACGGTCGCAACGCGACCGCGGGTGCCATCCATATCAATTCCGTGCTGCCAGACGGAGAACTGGATCTGTGGGGCAGCGCGACCTACGGCAACTTCAATGCCGTCCAGCTCGAAGGCGCGATCGCGTTCCCGGTGGTCAAAGATCTGCTCTCGACCCGGGTGGCTTTCACGGCGAACTGGCGCGATGGCACCACCAAGAACAACTGCGCGGACTGGGATCCCGAGTCGATCGGCAGGCCCCGGCTCAACGAGAAGACGATTCGGGACGCCCTGGCCTTCAAGCTGCAGGACCCGGATTACATTCCGGCCAAAAAGTTTCCGAGACCCGACCCGCCCGAACGCCCCGCTTTTAAACGCGATGAGGACGAGCAGGGGCGTCTGCTGATACCCGATAGTGTCTGCATCTGGGCCGCTCCCGGCTTCATCGAGGACTCCGCGGGCGGGAGTATCCGAGGCCCCCAGAATTTGAGCTGGGTCCCATTCCCCTTCG
>JACZXC010000138.1 GCA_022571825.1 Myxococcales bacterium
TGGAGCGATCGCCTCGGGACTTCCCTTTCCCGGCCCCGTGCTGGCTTTGCTGGGCTGGGGAATGAGCGGGGGCCTGTTCATCAACGCGGGCCGCACCCTCTTCCAGGAGAACGCGTCCGAGGCCAATCGCGCCCGCGTGCTTTCGGTCTACACCCTGGGCGTCATGGGCGGCGGACCGATCGGAAGCCTCTTGTCGGGCCTGCTCGCGACCCCCCTCGGCCTGCACGGGACCCTGGCTTTCGACGCGGGGGTTTCCCTGAGCGTCACACTCGGCGTGGTGCTCACGACACAGCTCATGTCCCTGCGCTGAGCCCGGCACGCCGTGGGATGGGGACGCGCCGAGCACCAGAGGATCGGGAGTCCGGTATCATGACCGCGGGTTGGCGCCGCGAACTCGTTCCGAGGCCGATTCACGAAGGGTCCGAGGCCGGGTCACGAAGGGGAATCGCGCCATGGAAGTTGGGATCCTCCAGATCTTTCAGAACTACCTGGGCCGCGGGCGGGACCAGGACGTGGTTCGAAACGAAATGCAGCTCGCCGAGCTCGCCGAAGAGCTCGGCTACGACACACTCTGGGCGGTGGAGCATCACTTCACGGACTACGCCGCCTGCCCGGACAACGTTGCCTACCTCTCCTGGCTGGCCTCCCGCACCCAGCGCATCAAGCTCGCGACCGGCGCGGTGATCGTGCCCTGGAACGACCCCCTGCGCGTGGCCGAGCGGATCGTCCTGCTCGATCATCTTTCCGATGGCCGCGCGGTCCTCGGACTCGGTCGAGGTCTGGCGCGGGTGGAGTATCACCACTTCGGCATCGACATGGGGAGTTCCCGCGAGCGCTTTGATGAAGCGGCTCGGATGATCGTCGACGCCGTCGAGAAGGGATTCATCGAGGGCGATGGCCCCTTCTATCCCCAGACACGCACCGAGATCCGACCGCGTCCCCTTCGCGGCTTCCGCGATCGGCTCTACTGCGTGGGCATGTCCCCCGACTCGGTCGAGCAAGCGGCGACGCTGGGTGCGAGACTCATGACCTTTACCCAGCAGCTGTGGGAACAGTACGCGGGAGGCCCGCTCAAGAGCTACGGGGACTCCTATCGACGGCACCACGGCGGCGACCCCCCCCCGCCGCTCACGGGTGATCTGATGTTCTGCCACCCGGACCCGGTGCAGGCGGAAGCATTGGGCCTGGAGTACATGACCAACTACTTTCTCACGATCGCGCACCACTACGAACTCATGAGCGATCACTTTAAGCACGTGAAGGGCTACGACACCTACGCGACGGCGTCGGAACTTTTTCAGGAGGTGGGACTCGAAACCGCCGCGCGGGGCTACTGCAGCGTGAATATCTACGGAACGCCGGAGCAGCTTCTCGAAAAGCTGCGTTCGCGGCGGGAGCTGATCGGCGACTTCGAGCTGGCCATGATCGTGAACTACGGCGGCATGGCCTCCGAGGAGGCACAGCGGAGCGTGCGCCTGTTCGCGGAGGAAGTGCTACCCGAACTCCACCGCTGGTAGGTCGGCTAGGTCGGCGGTTCGCTCCCACGTGCCCGCAACCCCTTCGCATCCCGACGACGGCGATCTCGCCGGGCCCGAGGCCGACTCGGACGCACCCTTGGCGACGCGACCCCGCTGGACCTACGTCCTTCCCTACCTGGGGCGCGTCCCACCACTCACGAGCCGACAGTGGCGCATCCTGGGACTGCTGACCGCCGCCGAGTTCTTCGACCACTACGACATCGGGATCATGGGGCTCGCGCTGCTCCAGATTCAGCAGGGCCTCGGGATCGCGGAGGAGTCCCTGGCCGGAGTGGCGGCCGTGGTGCGGCTCGGCGTGATTCCCGCCGTCGCGTGCACGGTGCTGGCGGACCGCCTGGGTCGCCGGCGTCTGCTGCTGGCGACGATCCTGGGGTTCACGCTCTGCACCTTCGGCACCGCCTTCGTCCGCGACGCAAGCCAGTTCATGGTGCTCCAGTTCCTGGCACGCATGTTCATCTACGCGGAAACCATGCTGGCCGCGGTGGTGCTGGCCGAGGAGCTGGGGGCGCGGAACCGCGGCTGGGGAATTGGGGTGCTCGGCGCCATGGGCGCGCTGGGCCACGGTCTGTCCGCCATCGTCTTCGGAGGCGTGAATCTGCTGCCCTTCGGCTGGCGCTTCCTCTACGTCGTCGGCGTGGCACCGCTGCTGCTGCTCGCCTGGTTTCGTCGCGCTCTTCCGGAGACCCGGCGCTTCGAGCAACACCGGGCGGCTCGACGCGACCGAGGCGACTGGCGGGATTGGCTGCGCCCGTTCGTCGACCTGATGCGCATGTATCCCGGACGGCTGGCGGTGTTGTGCAGCGCGGCCTTCCCCCTCGACTTCGTGGCGATCACCGGTGTCACCTTCATGGCAAAGACCCTGCAAGAGGTTCACGGCTACGCGCCCGCGCAGGTCACGATCTTGTTCATCGCGGGCGGGGCGTTCGGAGTCCTGGGCAACATCGTGGCCGGCGCCTGGAGCGACCGCTTCGGACGCCGGATCGTGGTCTCGGCCCTGATCGCGCTGAGCGCCCTCGGCTTCACCGGCTTCTACCATTTCGCCGGCTGGGTGATCATCCCGGCCTGGATCGCGATGGTCTTTGGGTTGATGGGGACCAACGTCTTGTTCAAGACGATGGGAAGCGAGCTCTTCCCCACCTCCTACCGAGCGACGGCCTCCGGCGTGCGCCAGGTCGTGGGGGTCCTGGGTGGTGTGCTCGGCCTGGCCCTCGAGGGCACCCTCTACGAGCTGACCGGATCTCACAGTGCCGCCATCACACTGATGATCCCGGTCATGGCGATCCCACCCCTGGTGATCTTCGCCTTCCTGCCGGAGACCGCGACCCGGGAGCTGGAGGAGATCGCGCCGGAGCGCTAGCCGCGACGCGGCCTGGCCCCAGGTGCGATCGGGTCGACGCGGGCGAGTTTTTCTGACATTTTTCGTCGCAGGCGGCCACATACAGGGGTAGGCGTGGGGGCATTGCCTGAGATCGCTTGCTTCCGATCACCGCTGCAGAGAGAAACATGAGCCGATTCATTGACCTAGCCCGAAAAGCTGCGGCCAGACGGTCGCGTCTCCCGGATGACTGGAACGATTGGAGGCAGGTCGATCGAGAGCAAGGACCGCGGCCGTTCCAGGTATTGACCGTGACGAGCAACAAGGGCGGTGTGGGCAAGACGACCGTCGCCACCAACCTGGCGGTCTATTTCCGGGCCCTGCGGGAGGATCTGCCGATCCTACTCCTGGGGCTCGACGACCAGACGACGATCGATCGGATGTTCGAACTCGGTCCCAAGACCTCCGGCGAAACCATGACCAGTGCCCTGCGCGCGCGCAGCTTCACCTCGGCCGTGCATCTGGGACAGTACGGCGTCCACTACGTTCCCTCGGGTCCCGATATCGCCGAACTCAAGCGAGAAATCTCGGATCCCTTCTACCTGCAGGCCGTGCTTCATCGAACTGATTGGCACGGACTCATCATCATCGATACCAAGAGCGACCTCGAGATTCTCTCGCAAAATGCGATCGCTGCCAGTGATCTCACGATCGCCGTCGTCACGGATCACGCATCGCTCACCGAAGCGAAGAAGGTCTTCGATCTGCTGGACACCTGGAAGCGGCCCCACGAGCGCGCGCGGATTCTTCTTTCGCTGGTGGATCGTCGGATCAAATTTCGCGACAGCGAAAGCCGGGATGTGCTGTCGCTGCTCATCTCCGAAATTCGACGCCTCGACTACCCGCTCTTCGAGAGCTTCCTCTCGCGCAGCCCGAAAGTCGAGTCGCTTCAGACCAATCCGGCCGGACGTACACTATCGATTCTCAACGCCGGCAAGGGTTCGCTCGTCTACCGCCAGATGCGCCACCTGGCGGACGATGTACTGAACGTCCTGGACGAGTCGCGTTCTGCGGGCGGCTCGCGTGGATCGCTCGTCGCTGCGGCATCTCGTCTCCTGCGTGGCGACACCGATGAATTCTGGGGTGATCCGCTACTGAACGCCGGCGCCGCCGGAAAAGTCGAGTCCCCGGCCGTGGAACACGTGTAGCCCGAGCCGCACGCGGATCGGGAATCCTGGGAAACGCGCTGCCCTCGGGCGCGGCCCATGGACATTTTCTTCACCCCTCCGCCGCACGCAGCTCCCTGTGCAAACTCCCGAAATCCGAACCACTCGCCACGACAGCCCGCGCCGCGGCATATCGCTTGCAGCGGACGGGTGAAGCGAAGTCCCAGGCGACCGCGCGGGGAGAACGACCGTGAGCACTGTCTCGAGCCTGAATCAGGTGCTGACCCAGTTGCGCAAGCTCCCCGCCGCGTCGGAACCCGAGCGAGCGACCTGGGAGGACGTCCGGCGGCCCTTCCGCGTCCTCACGGTGACGAGCAACAAGGGCGGCGTTGGCAAAACGACGCTGGCCACCAACCTCGCCGTCTACTTCCGGGCCCTGCGTGAAGATCTGCCGATCCTGCTGCTCGGTTTGGACGATCAGTCACTCATCGACCGCATGTTCGCGCTCGAACCCCGCCCGACCGAGCAGACCGTGCTCTCCGCCTTTCGCGGGGGCAGCCTGACCCGGGCGATCCGCCTGGGCCAATATGGCGTGCACTACCTGCCATCGAGTCCAGACGTGGCGCAGCTCAAGCACGAGATCGATGGCGCCTTTCACCTGCAACGCGTGCTGCTCGCGACATGCTGGCGAGGGTTGGTCGTGATCGACACGAAGAGCGACCTCGAGATCCTGACACAGAATGCGATCGCTGCCAGCGACCTGACCTTGGTCCCGGTCGAGGACCACGCTTCCCTCGATGAGGCACAGAAGGTCTTCGATCTGCTCGACACGTGGGAGCACTCCGGCGCGCGCGCGCGAGTCCTCCTCTCTCTGGTAGACCGCCGCATCAAGTACTCCGATGCCGAAAGCCGCGACATTCTGGGGCTCCTCGTATCGGAGATCCGACGCCGCAAGCTGCCCATGTTCGAGAGCTTCATCTCGCGAAGCCCCAAGGTCCAATCACTGACGACGAACCCCCATGGGCGCGCTGTCTCGATACTGCACGGCGCAACCAATTCGCTCGTGCATCGTCAGATGCAGCACCTGGCGAGCGACGTGCTGGCGGCCCTGGGCGCGGACGGGACCGAAAACGAATCCACTCCGGAGGAGTCTGAGCACTGGTGCAACCATACGCTCCGCTACCGGCTGGGCGATGGCACCCCCAACAGCGATGACGAGACCCTCTTCGGGGAGCTCGAGCCGCGATACCGCGAGTTCTTCGTCGCGGCACTGGACCCGGCGGGCCGGTGTGAGCCGGTCCACGAGACACTGCGCGCCGACCTCGAACGCGAGCCGGTGGATCGGCGCTGTTTCGACTCGCTGAACGCCCTCGCGCTCGCCTATTTCCGTATGCATGCGGCCAGGCTGAATCCAGAGTCGCGGCTCGGGTCGCTTCGGCTGTCCCTCCGCTCGGCGAAGGTCTGCGCCGAGCTCCCCGGGGTCTACGACAAGACCGCCGACTCCCGCCTGCGCGATGCCATCCTCGACTTCTTCGAGGACGCTGCGCGCCGCGAGCGGACCAGTCCGCGCACCGCGTCGCGGCGCCTGGCGCCGCTGGTGGAATCGCTGGGGCGCGAGGAAAGCGATCCGGCGCGGATCGCACGCATCCGCTCGCTGCGGATCCAGCTCGCGCGCCGCGGCTTCGCATCCGCCGCTTGACGCCGCCGCGCCTGGGCGCCGACCCGTTCCTCCGAAATCTCAGCGGGTTCGCCAGCCCGAGGGCTGTCGGCCGTGGCGGCCGAGCGCCCTCACTTCCTCCGCGTCTGCCTCGAGCAAAAAACCGGCCTGCAGCGCGGTCGTCGTCGACGCCGCGAATCGACTCCGGTGTTCATCGGCACCGCCCGGATAGAGCTGCGCGAGAGTGCCGTCGTCGAGGGAACGCGTGGTTCCGAAAAGGAAGAGGAAGCCCTCGCCCCCCTGCCCGAGGCCCGAGAGCACCGCGCTGGGGGCGTCCACCCAAGGCGTGCGGATGCCGCCCCGGGCGATCCCGAGCTCGTCGCGAACGAGTTCCCGGGCCTCGGCGTCAGTGGTCTCGAGTCGCGGCGCCTCGGGCGGCGGCGTCCCGTCTCGCACCTGACGTTCGAGGTGGTCCAGGGCGGCCTGGAGCACGTAGTGCTGCTGGGGCCCCGCGTTGACCGGTGAGCGAGCCACCAAGCCCATCGGCTTATCCGTGGGCGCCAGGTGACGGGCGAGCTCCTCGATCGACAGCGAGCCGTCGTCAAAGTGCGCGGCGACGAGTCCATAGGTATCGAAGTGCGCAGCGCCGGCCACCTCCCAGAGTCGGAATCGCTCGGAGTCGAGCTGTCGCGCCCGCCCGCCGCCGAGGGACACCACGTCGGTCTCGCTCTGGAGGTTCAGCACCGGCACGCGCACGTCCGCGCGAATGCGGTGGGCGCCGATCAGGCCACGGCCGGTGCGCGAGAGGTCGCCGTCCCGCGGCGCGCGAAGATACGCGCCGTCTAGCCCGGCGGCGGTGCCACCGCGCCCGTGGATCAGGAAGGCGTCGAAGCACCGCTCGATCGGGTCCACCGCGTTCACGTACGTGACGAGGAAGCCCGCCGACTGCGACTCCCCGATGGCGATCACCCGCTCCGCCGCCCGCCGGCCCAGGGGGCCTGGGTGGCCTGCTCGCAGCACCCGGCCTACCTGGGTGAAGAGGTCGTAGGCGAATGCGTCGCCCGGATGCACCAGGGATCCGTAGCGCTGGGCGTCGGCCCGCTTGAGGGGCATCCCGGGTACGAGGCCCCCGCCGTCGATCCCGGCCTTCTGGGCCGACACACCCACCCACGCCGCGCCCTCGCGCATCAGGTGGCGATGCAGGAAGAGCCAGTCCGGCGCCGCGTCGAGGCCGGCGCTCACGTTCAGCCACTCGACGAGAACCGTGCCATTGAAGCGCGCCGGATTCTCCGGCCGACGTACCACGACCCGCGTTGTGAAGGGGGCCTCGCCGTCGTACCGGGCCCGCCAGCAGCCGTCGTTCCCCCGCTCGCCTTCGAGGGCGTAAGAGCGCGCAACGCCCGACAGGAACCACTCTTCTCCCACGTATTCGGCGGCGGCCAGGTCGAAGCCGCCGAGCATGAGAAAGGGCTGGCCTCGGATGGGCCCCGTGAAGCGTGCGTCGGCCATGAGATCGGCGGCTCCTGGTCCCACCCGGACCCGGTATCCAAGACTACGGATGTCTCGAGGGAGATTCGAGTCACCCCCCCGTTCCCGAGCGGGTCGCGCCCCGCCCGCCTCAGACCCGGTCGAGTTCCGACGGACCGTCGTCGAAGCTCATCTTCCAGGTGAGCG
>JACZXC010000139.1 GCA_022571825.1 Myxococcales bacterium
ATGGCGTGCAGTCGCGCAAGGGTTTCGTCCTGCTGACCGGTGAGGTGGGGACGGGGAAGACGACGCTGCTCCATGCTCTCCTGGGGCAGCTCGATGAATCGACGAAGTCCGCCTTCATGTTCAATCCCAGCCTCGAGCCCTCCGACTTCTTTCGAGTTCTCTTCGACGAATTCGGCATCGGGATCCCGTGCCGGACCAAGGCCGAGTATCTGCTGGCGCTGAATCAGTTTCTGATCGAGTGCCTCCAAGAGGGCAAGACAGTGGTCCTGATCCTGGACGAGGCCCAAAACCTCTCTCCGGCGATGCTGGAGGAGGTGAGGCTGCTCTCGAACCTGGAGACCCCGACCTCGAAGCTGCTTCAGATCCTGCTGGTCGGGCAGCCCGAGTTGAGCGAGATGCTGGACCGACCGGAGCTGCGACAGCTCCGGCAGCGGATCGTGCTGCGCCATCACCTCCAGCCCTTCACCGAGCGGGAGGTCGACGCGTACATCGACGAGCGTCTCGGTCTCGCCGGCTATGAGGGAAAGGGTATTTTCAACCGCTCGGCGCGTCGCCGGATCTTCGAGGTCACCGGCGGGTCGCCTCGCCTGGTGAACGTCGTGTGCGATTCGGCCCTGCTGGTGGGCTACGGGCGTGAGCAGCTGACCGTGGGCGGGGACGTCATCCGCGAGATCGCACGGGATCTCCGGCTTCCCGGAGTGAGCAACGGCAGGGCAGCGGAGCCCGGCGAGATTCGCCCGGGCAAGAAGAACTGGTTCGGCCGATTCCGTCGGTCGGGGTAGACGCGCACTAGGATCGCGGAATGGCAAAGGTCTATGATGCCCTGAGGCGGGCCGAGGCGGAACGCGCGCGCCGCGTCGGAAAGGGACCCCCGCCTGCACTCCAGGCCCTCGACCGGGTCGGGAGGGCGCGGCCCGCCCCGGAGCGCCGGTGGAGCTGGAAGTTCTGGCAATGGAGACCCTGGCGGTGGAGACCCTGGCAGTGGAGGCCGTGGAAAGGGCGATGGCGGACGCGCCGCGACTCCACCGGATCCGGGAAGATCAACAAGCGACGCATCGCACTCCTGCAGCCGGAGTCGTACGTGGCGGAACAATATCGGGCGCTGCGCGTCCGGATCGACGCCATCGCCGCCCAGCGGCCGATCTGCACCCTGGCCCTGACCAGCGCCACGTCTGGCGAAGGCAAGACCACCGCGGCGATCAACCTGGCGGTGGTCACCGCCATGAGCCTCGAACGGCGGGTCTTGCTGGTGGACTGCGACATGCGAAGGCCCAAGATCCACGAGGCCCTCGGGCTTCGACCCGAGGCGGGGCTCGCCGAAGTACTCACCGACGCGGTCGACCTCGACGATGCGATCGTCAAGGTCGAAGGCGTGAATCTCGAGGTCCTGCCGGTGTGCAGGAGGCCCTCGAACCCCTCCGAGCTGCTCGGTTCGGCGAAGATGCGGGAATGCATCGAAGAGCTTGCGCGTCGCTACGATCGCGTGATTCTGGATACCCCCGCGGCGCTCGGACTTCCCGATTCCAAGACCGTTTGCGACCTGTGTGACGGTCTCCTCATGGTGGTTCGGGCGGACAAGACATCTCAGCAAGACTTGGAGATGGTGCTGGACATGATGGATCGCCGCCGGCTGTTGGGATTGGTGCTGAACGGGGCCCACATGGATCAGGGACGGTACGGATACACGGCCTAGACCACCCCGCCGCGCCGAGGGGCGCGACGTCATCACAACCCGACCCAATTCCCCAGAGGAAAGGAAGCGAGGCGACCCACCGATGGAGGGGCTGAACGCGCTGATACCGCTGGGAGTGGCCGTCGCCGTGACCGGCCTTGCGACGCCGCTGGTGTCGCGGCTGGCCCGCTCCCTCCAGGTCGTCGACCGGCCCAACGATCGCGGCGCGAGCGTTCGGCCGGGCATGCCCCTCCTGGGGGGGCTGGCGGTTGCCTTGGGCTTCGGGGCGGGTCTCTGGGTCGCCCTCGCGCTGTTGGTGGAGGACCTCGCCACCGCCGAGCACCTCAAGGGTCTGGGATTGGGCGCCGTCCTGATTCTCGGACTGGGCGTCGTCGATGACCGCGCGGGCCTTTCCGCGTGGCCGAAGTTCCTGGTGCAGATCCTCGCCGCGTCGATTGCGATCTCCTACGGATTTCGGCTCGGGCACCTGACCGACCCCATCTCGCTCGCGAGCTGGCATCTTCCGATCGCACTCGTATGGGTTGTCTCGGCGCTATGGATCGTCGGGATCACCAACGCGCTCAATCTGACGGATGGCCTCGATGGCCTGGCGACGGGGGTCGGTGCCATCATCGGGGCAACCCTGACGATGATTGCGTGGCAGGCGAATCAGCCCGTGGGCATGTGTATCGGGATCGCGTTGCTGGGATCGCTGATCGGCTTTCTTCCCTTCAACTTCGCTCCGGCTCGGATCTTCCTGGGCGATACGGGCTCGCTGTTCATCGGCTACATCCTCGCGCTCCTGGCCTTGGAGGGGTACCGACAGTTATCCCTGCTGACCTTCGTCGTGCCGTTGCTGGCCCTCGCGCTTCCCATCCTCGACACGGGGCTCTCGATCGTGCGCCGGATCCGTCTCGGCGCTCCGATCTTCACCGCCGACCGGCTGCACATGCACCACCGGTTGTTGGCGTCGGAAGGGACACCGCGGCGAGCCGTTCTACAGTTCTATTTCCTGACAGCGTGTTTCTGCCTGATCGCGGTTTCATTCACCCGGCTACAGGGCTGGGCGGCGGCCCTCTTTCTGGCAGCGGTCGGGGTTCTCACGGTACGCCTGCTCCTGAATCTGGGGGCCCTCTCGACCGAGGGAGACGAGGCCGGGCCACCGGCGGAGAGGGAACCATGAGGGAAGGAGTCGCTCTCATCACCGGGATCACCGGCCAGGATGGCTCGTACCTGGCGGAGTACCTGCTCGACAAGGGCTACGAAGTTCACGGGATGGTGCGCCGTTCGAGCACCGAGTCCTTCGAGCGGATCGCCCATCTGCGGGATCGGCTTCAGGTGCACCAGGCGGATCTCCTGGATCAGAGTTCCCTGGTCGGCCTGCTTCGCGACGTGGCGCCGATCGAAGTCTACAACCTGGCGGCCCAGTCCTTTGTCCCCACCAGCTGGGTACAGCCATCTCTCACCGGCGAGTTTACCGCTCTCGGCGTTACGCGTATGCTGGATGCGGTCCGACTCGTCGAACCCGAGGCCCGTTTCTACCAGGCGTCGAGCTCCGAGATGTTCGGAAAAACCCGCGAGGTTCCGCAGCACGAGACGACGCCGTTCTATCCCCGCAGTCCCTACGCCGTGGCCAAGGTCTATGGCCACTGGATCACGGTGAACTACCGGGAGAGCTATGGCCTGTTCGCGGTCTCCGGAATCTTGTTCAACCACGAGTCGCCGCGGCGCGGTCGCGAATTCGTGACTCGCAAGATCACCGAGGCGGCGGCGCGCATCAAACTCGGATTGGCGGATTCACTTCGCCTGGGCAACCTGGATTCGAAGCGCGATTGGGGCTACGCGAAGGAGTACGTAGAGGCCATGTGGCAGATGCTGCAAGCCACCAAGGCCACCGACTACGTCATCGGAACCGGGATTCACCACTCGGTGCGCCAATGCGTGGAGTTCGCGTTTCGCCACGTGGATCTCGACCCCGATGACTTTGTTCGAACCGATCCGAAACTGATTCGCCCCGCCGAGGTCGATTCGCTGCTGGCGGATCCCACCCGGGCGCGAGAGGATCTCGGCTGGACCTCGCGGATGACCTTCGAGGAGCTGATTCACCTGATGGTGGAAGCGGATCTCGAGCAGCAGGAGCGACTCAGCGGGCGGCGGCGGGGGCGGGGAGCCTCGCGGTGAACCGCGGGTTGGAGAAGCGCCGCATTCTGGTCACCGGCGCGGCGGGATTCATCGGATCGACCCTGGTCGACCGGCTGCTGGCCGACGATTTCGAGGTCGTCGGTTTCGATTCCTTCGATCCCTTCTACCCGGAGGCAGAGAAACGCAGGAATCTGAAGGGCGCTCTGGCACACCCGGGTTTCCGTCTGGTTCGCGGTGATATCCGCGACGCCGCGGCGGTGGATGCGCTCTTCGCCGAGAGCCACTTCCAGAAGGTGATTCACCTCGCCGCCCTCGCGGGGGTGGGACCGAGTCTCGAGCGACCGGTGATCTATGCGGACGTCAACGTACGCGGCACTTCGGTTCTCCTCGATGCCGCCGTGCGCCATGGCAAGCCGGCCTTCGTACTCGCTTCCTCGTCATCGGTCTACGGGGAGCGTTCCGACGGCCCGTTCTCGGAGGGCGACCCGGTCGAACGCCCGATCTCGCCGTATGCTGCCACGAAACGCGCGGCCGAGCTGATGGCTCATAGTTTCCACCACGCCCGCTCTCTGCCGGTGACGTGCGTGCGGATTTTTACCGCCTACGGACCTCGCCAGCGCCCCGATCTCGCGATCCGCCTGTTCGCGGAGCGGATGGTCGCGGGATCTCCGATTCCCGTGTACGGCGACGGGTCGAGCCTGCGGGACTTCACGTACGTCGACGACATCGTCGACGGGCTGATCCGAACCCTGGACGTGGACCTCGGCTTCGCCATCTTGAATCTGGGAGCGGGTCGTCGAGTCTCGGTCCTCGAAATCGTGAACCTCCTGGAGCAGGCCCTGGGGACGACGGCCCAGGTCGAGTGGCTGCCGAATCGCCCGGGCGACGTCTCGCGTACCTGGGCCGATATTTCAGCCGCCCGCGACGCGCTCGGCTATGCGCCTCGTGTCTCTCTGGAACAGGGCATCCCCCGTTTCGCGCGTTGGTTGAGGGAACGCGGGTGACGGGACCGGGAAGGGGACGCAGGGCGCTGGTCACGGGTGGTGCGGGTTTCATCGGGAGCCACCTGGCGGAGGCGCTCGTGAACGCGGGCTGGTCCGTGGCGGTTCTCGACGACTTCTCGACCGGACGGGAGGCAAACCTGGCCCGGTTGCGCGGCCGGATCGATCTGATCCGGGGTGACGTGTGCGACCTGGACGCGGTGGCGAAGGCCATCGAGGCCGCCGAGGTGGTTTTTCATCAGGCGGCGGTCCCATCGGTGGCGCTCAGCATCGCCGAGCCGCTGCGCACCCATCGCGTGAACCTGGAGGGCACCGTGCAGCTGCTCGACGCCTCGCGGAAGAACGGCGTCCGCCGATTTCTTTTCGCGTCGTCAGCAGCGGTTTACGGTGATGGGGACGGCAGACCCGTGTCGGAGGCCGCGCCCTTGTCACCCGGTTCACCCTACGGCCTTCACAAGGTCTCCGGAGAGATGTACTGCCGGCAGTACGCCATGCACTACGGGCTGGAGTCGGTGGTGCTGCGCTATTTCAACGTCTTTGGCCCGCGCCAGTCTCCCAAGGGCGAGTATGCGGCGGTCATCCCGCGTTTCGCCTCTGCCTGCGTCGAGGGCGAGGCGCCCCGCATCTACGGTGACGGCGAGCAGACGCGGGACTTCATCTATGTCGACGACGTGGTCCGGGCGAATCTTCTCGCCGCCGACGCGAGAGGAGCGGAGGGCGCGATCCTGAACGTGGCGACGGGACGCCCGACCAATCTCCTCGAGCTGCTGGAAACTCTTCGCGACCTGACCGGTGCACGAACCGAAGCGAAGCATGAGCCGGCGGTGAAAGGCGACGCGCGCTTCAGCCTGGCCGCGGTCGCCCGGGCTTGCGAAGTACTGGGCTTTCGGCCGCAGGTCGATCTGCGCGAGGGCCTGCGTCGCATGGTCGCGGGCGCGGCGGCAGCCCGCTCATGACTCGTGGCGGAGGCAAACTGCACGCGGTCATACTCGCTGGCGGGGCGGGAGAGCGGTTCTGGCCCGCCTCTCGGGAGCGGCGTCCCAAGCCGTTTCTCCGGGTCATCGACGGCAAGAGCCTGCTCGACGCCACCCTGACCCGGGCGCGCCGCTTCGCCGGTGGCGACCGGGTGTGGGTGATCTGTGGGCGCGAGCACGCGGGCGCGATCCGACGTGCGACCCGGCTTCCCGCGAAACGAATCCTCGTCGAGCCCAGGCGGCGCAATACGGCCATGGCCGTCGCGGTCGCGGCAGCGCGCGTCGCCGCCGAGGATCCCGGTGCCGTGCTCGCGGTGCTCCCGGCGGATCACGTGATTCCCGACGTTCGGGCCTTCGCCGCCGTCATCCGGCGGGCCGCCGCGGCTGCCCGGGAGGCCGCTGTGTTGGTGACGCTGGGTGTCAAGCCGACCCGGCCCGACACTGGCTACGGGTACATCCAGGTGGGGGGGGCCGCCCCCGGACACCCGGGGTTGCGTCGCGTGCGGCGCTTCGTGGAGAAGCCCGATACCGCGAAGGCGCGCCGCTACTTCCAAGGCGGCCGCTATTTGTGGAACGCGGGCATTTTCGTCTGGACCGCCGAGACCATTCTCGCAGAGATCGAAGCCTGCGCGCCGGAACTTCACCGGGCCTTGGCGCCGCTGGCGGGTGGCGGGCGCCGGGTGACGGCCTCCGCCCTCGAGCGAGCCTACCGTCGGGCTCCGTCCCTGCCCATCGACGTGGCGGTCCTGGAGCGCAGCCGGCGGGTATGGACACTCCCCGTCGCGTTCCACTGGAGCGACGTGGGAACCTGGCAGGCCCTGGCCGAGGAGCTCGGCGTGGGCGTCGGGCGATCTCGGGTCGTGGCGGGGGATTTGGTTTTCGACGAACCCGGGGGCAATCTCGTCTGGGGCGGGGACCGGGTCATCGCCCTGCTCGGCGTCGAGGGCGTCGCCGTGATCGACACCGGCGATGCCCTGCTGGTGGTCCGGCTCGACCGCGCCTCGGACGTGAGACGCATCGTGGCCGCACTCCATGCGAAGGGACGCCGGGACGTCACGTAGGGATCCCAAAGGTCATGCCCAGATCCGAGCGCGGCAAGCAAATCCACGAGTCTCTGCGAGCCATCCCGCTGTTCGCCGAAGTGAGCGACGTCGACCTCGAGGCGGTTGCCTCGTTGCTGATCGAGCGGCGCTTTCCCAAGAACAAGACGATCGTCGAGGAGGGTATGCCCGGGGACTACATGTACATCGTGTGCGACGGGCGTGTGAAGGTGACGAAACTCTCGGGCGATGGTCGGGAGAAGATCCTGGAGATGCTCGGCAGCGGATCGTTCTTCGGCGAGCTCTCGTTGCTGGATGGTGCGCCCCGGTCGGCGAGTGTGAAGGCGCTCACCGAGACCAGAATGCTGGCGCTGTCCCGCGGCGACTTCCTGAACCTGCTTCAGCGCAGTCCCGATCTCTCGATGGCGGTCATTCAGGAGCTGACGGCGCGCCTCCGCCAGATGGACGACCAGGCCAGCTCCCTCTCGTT
>JACZXC010000140.1 GCA_022571825.1 Myxococcales bacterium
CAGCCAGGTGCACGTCTGCCGTCAGGCGAATCCGGTGACGGCCGTCGGGTTCGGGGAGTTGGTGGGCATGGGCCGCCGGGAGCTCCGTGGGTATGTGGTAGATCAGGCCGCCGCCGAAGTGAAGAGCCAGCAGCTGCATCCCGTAGCAGATCGCGAGCACCGGAAGCTCTCGCTCCAACGCGAGGCCCAGCACGCGCTGATCGAACTCGATCTGGCGACTCGGCGCGGGCTCGAAGGCCACGTCGTCCGGATACTCGCGGGTGGGCACGAAATCATCTCCGCCGGGTATCAGCAGGCCGTCGAGACGCTCCACCAGGGCTTCCGGCTGTTCCTGGATCGGCAGGTGCACGGCGTGTCCCCCCCCCTCGGTGATGGCCTGCACATAGGCGCAGTCGATATACTGATACTCTCGGGTGGGATTCCAGCGTCCGCGGTCATCCAGACCCAGCGGAATACCGACCAATGGCCGCGTGAACGGACGCATGATGGGGAGGAGTATACCCGGGGGCCCAGGACGGCTCGGTGAAGAGGAGGGTGGGGTCCCATCGATGGCGAAGATTCTGATCGTGGGCTGTGGCTATGTCGGTTGCGTGTTGGGGGCGCAGCTCGCGGCCGAGGGCCACCGGGTCTGGGGAATGCGGCGGCGCCCGCTTCCGCGGATCACGGGCTTGATTCCGATCGAGGCCGACCTCGCGATTCCCTCCAGCTTGCAGGGACTGCCCCCCGATCTCGACATCGTGTTCTATTTGGTGTCGCCCTCCGGCGCGGACGACGCCTTCTATCGCGCCGCGTACGTGGACGGCCTGCGGACTCTGCTCGAAGCGCTCGAAAAGCAGGGCCAGCGGCCTTCGCGCGTGCTCTTCGTCTCGAGCACCGCCGTATACGTCCAGCAGGGCGGTGAGTGGGTGGACGAGACCTCTCGGACCGAGCCCACGCATTTCAGCGGCCAGCGATTGCTCGAGGGCGAACAGGTGCTCTTCGATGGTCCCTTTCCGGGCGTGGTGGTGCGCTTTGGCGGGATCTACGGTCCCCGTCGAATTCAGATTATCGACCGGGCCCGCTCGGGTCGCGCCGAGTATGCGCCCGGCCCCCCGCGCTACACAAATCGCATCCACCGCGACGACTGCGCCGGAGTTCTTCGACATCTGATGAACCTCTCGGATCCGGCCCGGGTCTATCTCGGCGTCGATACGGATCCGGCCCAGGAACTCGACGTCCTCCGATGGGTTTCGGCGGCGCTGGGGGCGCCGCCACCCCGGAAGGGGAGTGCCGAGAAGATCGCGTCGCAACCCGGGCGTGGCAACAAACGCTGCCGGAACGATCGTCTGCTCGAGTCGGGATACGAATTCCGGTACCCCACGTTCCGCGAGGGCTACCGCGACCTGATCGCCGGAATCTACTGAGGTGCCGCGCCCCCCGCGGTTCGCGCCTTCCGTCGCACGGATTCCCGGCGCCGTGTACTCGCCCAGCGACGGTCCGCTCGATGCAGCCGAGGTCGGCGCGTGTCCGCTTCACGTCGGTGATACTTGGCTGGAGCCCTTCATCGGGGGTCGGATGGAAGATCTCCAGCAGGTCGACTTCCGGGGCTTGAACCGTTACAGCGAACCGCGGGGCCTGTCCGAGCTGGTCGACGCCATCGTGGACAAGGTGCGGAGCCAAAATCGCTTGGTGTGCGAACGCGACGCGGTATGGGTCACCGCGGGCGCCACCGGCGCGCTGAGCTCCGCTGTCGGAGCCCTGGCGTCCCCCGGTGAAGAAGTGCTCATCCTCGCCCCCTTCTGGCCGCTGATCCGGGGAATCGTGCAGACCTTCGGCGGGCGGCCGGTAGAGGTCCCCTTCTACGACCGGGTGGATTCACCGGAGGCGGCGGTCGAGGCGCTGCGTGAACGAGTCACGGAGCGGACCGCCGTTCTCTACGTCTCCACGCCTTCGAATCCGACCGGCCGGGTACTGCCCCCGGACTGGCTGGAAGCGCTAGCGGCCTTCGCGCGAGACGAAGACCTGTGGCTCCTCTCCGACGAGGTGTACGAGGATTACGTCTACCGCGGCGATCACGTCTCGATCGGTCGCTTTGCTCCCGAACGGACGCTCACGGCCTTCTCCTTTTCGAAGGCCTACGGGTTGGCCGGAAACCGGACCGGCTATCTGGTGGGTCCCGCCGAGGCCGTTGCGCAGGTGGGCAAGGTCTCGACCCACACCATCTACTCAGCGCCGACGGCGGGGCAGGTGGCGGGCCTGCAGGCGCTGCGCGGGGGCGGGGGGTGGGTCGAGAACGCTCGGGTCTCCTATGGTGAGGTCGCCGCCTTGGCGGCGGTTGAGCTGGGATTGCCGCCGCCCGAGGGCTCCACCTTCCTTTTCATCGACGTGAGCCACCGCGTGGACGAACGAGGCGTTCGCGGCTTCCTGAGCGACTGCCTCGAGGATGACGTTGCGCTCACCCCCGGTTCGTCCTGCGGTCGGGACTACCAGGATTGGGTGCGGCTCTGCTACACCTCGGCTCCCCCGGCCGAGGTGCTTCAGGCGATCGGGCGGCTGGCCAGGCGCCTGTAGCGGGTCGGCTAGCCTGTAGCGGGTCGGCTAGATGGGCCCGCGATCCGGTCGTCTCCCTCGGTTCCGTGGATCGGGTTTCTCCGGTAGTTCCTCCAAGGTGGCAATCCACTGGGCCGGCAGCGCATGCTCCCGCGCTCCCTCCACCAAAAAGCGCTTGTACCAGTCGAAGGGAACCGGGGAGTCGGTCAGGATCCGAGCCACGTAGGTGTGGGCCGTCAGGGCTTCCCCCATTTCGGTCACGAGGTCCACCGGGACTCGGTCGTAGCCCGGCTCGGCGGCATCCATCCTCTCCCAGTGTTCTCCGTCGATGCGATAGACGACGCCCCACACGCCGTCGCCTCCCGTGCGAGCGAGATTCGCCTTGCCGGAGCCGTCGTTCCCGCGCTTGTCCAGGCTGAGTCGTCCCGCGGGAACTCGAGCCCGGGCGACGAAAACCGATGAGGGCACCCGCGCTCGCATGCGCGCGGGCTTGAGGTTGGATCCGTATGCGAAGTAGAGATTCATTCCGCGCTGGCGGACAGGCTCATCGTTCCCCAGCGGACCGGCAAAGCTACTGGCGGCGAGCGGACTCGATCACCACGTCGGTTTTGGGAACGTTCTTAAGTCCGCCCCGCGGCCCGGTGGGACTGGCGGCGATCTTGTCGACCACCTCCATCCCATCGATCACCCGCCCGAAGACCGCGTAGCCGAAATCGCGGGCACCGTGGTTGAGAGAACCGTTGCTCGCCAGATTGATGAAAAATTGGGCGGTGGCGCTGTCCTTGGCCGAGGTTCGGGCCATGGCGAGGGTCCCGACCTCGTTCTTGAGGCCGTTGTCCGCCTCGTTCACGATGGGTGCCCGGGTCTGTTTCTTCCCGAGATCGGCGTTGAGGCCCCCTCCCTGAATCATGAAGTTCGGGATCACCCGGTGGAAGAGGGTGCCGTCGAAGAACTCGGCATCGACGTAGGCGAGAAAGTTCTCGACCGTCTTGGGTGCCTTCTCGGTGTAGAGCTCGACCTTGATCTCTCCCAGGGAGGTCTTGAGGATGACCACGGGATTCTCCTTGGAGGCTGATGTCGCGAGGCCGCTCGAGAGCAGCAGGATCGCGGCCCCGGCGGCGAGGAACGGGAGCTCCGCACGCATGCTGGGCGGCACGGTAGCGAACCCGACGGGTGGCGCACACGTCGCCGGGGCCTTCTCGGCGCTAGCATAAAGCGATGGAGCCGAAGAACGCGGGATCCGAAGCTGAGTCCGGCGCCGCGCCAAAAAAAACCGGGAGCCCTACATGAGCCGAGCCCGAGTCGCGGTACTCCGCACCGCACCGCGGACCGTGTTCGAAGACTACCACCGCGTGATGAACCTGGCGGACTACCGGTCCGTCCTCTCCCCGGAGATTGAGACGGCCCTCAAGGTCAACATCTCCTGGCATTTCTTCTATCCCGCGAGCTCGACGCCGCCGTGGCAGCTCGACGGCGTCATTCGGGCCATGCGCCGCGATGGCTACGCCACCGAGCGCATGCACGCGTGCCACAACCGGACGGTGGTGATCGATGCGCATCTGGGCGAGCGCGAGAACAAGCAACTCAACGTGGTGGAAGCCCACGGCCTGCGCAATGTCCACCTCTACGAGAGCGAGGACTGGATCCACGTCCGGGACGCCGTCGGCGATCTGGCCGACGACTTTCTGTGCCTCAACGACGTGTACCCCGAGGGCTTCTCGATCCCGAAGCGCTTCATCGGGGAGAACATTGTCCACCTGCCGACCGTGAAGACCCACGTTTTCACCGAGACGACCGGCGCGATGAAGAATGCCTTCGGCGGCCTCTTGAACGAACGGCGCCACTGGACCCATCCCGTGATCCATCAGACGCTGGTGGACCTGCTCATGATCCAGAAGCGGATTCACCCCGGCGTGTTCGCGGTGATGGACGGGACCTTCGCCGGAGACGGTCCCGGACCCCGGTGCATGGTTCCGCACGTCAAGAACGTCGTGCTGGCGAGTGCCGATCAGGTCGCGATCGACGCGGTGGCGGCGCGGATGATGGGCTTCGATCCGCTTTCGATTGGTTACATTCGCCTGGCCCACGAGCGCCGACTCGGCTGCGGCGATCCGGCGGAGATCGAGATCGTGGGGGAACCCGACGCGGCGGAAGAGCGCTGGAACTTCACCGGGCCCTTCGACAAGATGACGTTCGCGGCGCGGATGCAGCATCTCATCTATTGGGGACCGCTCAAGCGGCCCCTCGAGTGGTCGCTCAAGACGTTTCTCGCTCCCTGGGCCTATCTCGCCAGCGTGGCCTACCACGACAGCCTCTGGTACCCGCTGCTCGCAAAACGGCGGGTGGCCGATGTCATGAAGAGCGAGTGGGGGCGCCTGTTCGCGAACTGGGAGCGGCTGACCCCGGACGAACGGGGATTTCCCGACGTGGGGCAGGGCGCCGCCGAGCTTCCGCGCACGGGCCTGGCCGTCTTCGCCACCTCGCTTCGGTTGCTGCTCATGAGCCTGACCGAAGCGCCGGAGTTTGCCGCCCGGCGGCGCCTCCGCGCGGCTCGGCGTGGGAAATCTTAGGAGCCGAAGGCGCGTTCGAGCCGGGAGAGCACTTCGGCCTCCTCCGCGCTGACCTTGTTCCCGAATCCGAGGATGCCCCCTGCGGCCTCGGCGACGGTGCGGGCGCGGCCGATCACCTCGGCCCTCAGGGACTGCTTCTCCCGCTCGTCGAGGGTGGTACACAGGGCGGCGATGGACTCGCCCCAGGCCGCGAGCATCTGGGAGTCCGGGCGCACGGCGAGCCAGTTCTCCAGGAGTTCGAAGCTCGGGCTTCCGGCGCCGACTCCGTTGGCCTCCGCCGCCGCGAGGATGGCGCGTCGCTCCTTGTCGTCGAGGCTGCCATCGGCCCAGGCGACCTCGACCAGGGGAACCAGGGCCACCGCGGCCCAGGTCTCGGGCGTGATTCCCAGATCCACGAGCTTCTGGAGTACGGCTGCGTCGGAGATCCCCGCGACCTTTGCCAAGCCTTCGCGCGCCGAGGTCTTTTCCTGCTCCGCGCGCAGTTGCTCGACGAGCTTTGCGTTTTCCTTGGCGAAGAAAGAGTCTTCGAGGGCTTTCTTGCGGTCACCGAGAAATTCATCGGCCATTCGGAAGTGCTCCAGAGCGTGGGGGGATTGTACAGCCCCGGGCGCTGCCCTCAATCGTGGATCTGCTCCGCCAGGTAGGCTTCCTTGCCGATTTCGTCGACGATGTGGAGCTGGGCTTCGAGCCAGTCCGCTGACTCTTCTTCCCCGGTGAGAATGTCCTCGAGCAGCTCGCGCGATCCGTTGTCGCCTTTTTCACGGCACAGGGAGACGGATTCGTTGAGACGCTGGATCGCCTCGGTCTCCAACGCGAGATCGACCTTGTGCTGCTCGATCGGATCCTCGCCCACCCGGACGGGACTCATGCGCTGCATGTTCGGAACCCCATCGAAATAGAGAATGCGCGCGATCACCTGGTCGGCGTCCTTCATCTCGCCCATCGCCTCTTCGAGCTTCTTCTTGGCGAGCCGCTGGTAGCCCCAGTTTTCGCACATCTTGTGGTGGATGAAGTACTGGTTGATCGCCGTGAGCTCAGCGGTGAGCACCGCGTTCAGTGCCTCGATCACCTGAGGGTTGCCCCGCATGAAACCTCCTTCCTCGCCTGTCGACGTCGACAGAACCTATCGGTTGCACGGGGTGCGTCCACTGAATCGAAACTGAAAATGGAAGTCGAATTCGAGAGGGCGTCAGCTGGTTGCCAGCTCGGCGAAGGTCGGAATCGGCTTTGCCACCCGGGCGCGGGTTTGAGATCTGAGGATCGCTTCGATGGCGGGAACACAGCCCTGACAGGATCGGCCCGCACCACAGGTCCGCGCGATCGCGCGCCGCGTGAGTGCCCCGTTTCGAACCGCCTGGAGGATCGCTCCCTCGCTCACAGCGTGGCAATGACAGACGAGCACGGGCGGACTCCTCCGAGACAGCCGAAGTCTACCAAAATGAAAATGAAGTTCATAATCAGAATTAAAACGTTAATAAAATCATGCACTTGAAAAATATCTGGAGAGTGACCGAATCTGTCACCCCGCCGAGATAGGCTCCCGAAGCCGCCTCAAGCCGGGAGCCAGGGGCGACGGGGGACGACGGGGGACGAGATGGGGGATGCGTTGCGGCCGCCCCTGCGCGCGGCGGCCGGGCCGATCGCGGTCGAAACGGGCCTGCTGGATGAGATGGCTCCCTGGATCGACGAGATCCGGGGGGAGCCGCGGCGGCTGGCCGATCCGGTGAGGGTGGTCGTTCCGTCCCGGAGCCTCCGCGAACACCTTTGCGCCGCCATCGTGGCGCGCTTCGGCTCGGTGGTGGGGGTCTCCGTTCGCACCCTCACCTCTTTGGCCCTCGAGATCGGCGAGAGCTCGGGGCGAAGCGCTCCCGCTCACAGTGATCTCGGCTGGATCCTCGTGCGACAGCTCGCCCGGGAGGAGACCGCGCTGCGCGATGGATTCGAGGGATTTCTCGACGGCTACGGAGCCGTCGAAGCCGCCGTGTCCGACCTGCTGGACGCGGGCTTCGAAGCCCACCACGCCGAGAGCGTCGAGGAAGGGATCCTGGCGTCGGGCGGGACGGGGCCCGAGATCGAGCGGGCGCGCGCTCTGGTGCGGGTGGCGGCGCGGGCGGAGGTCGCCTTCGCGAAAGGCCCCGTGGGTCACCGATCG
>JACZXC010000141.1 GCA_022571825.1 Myxococcales bacterium
CCAACGCGTCGAGCAGGAGAACTGCGGACGGGTCGTCGGGCGCTTCCCGACAGGCCGACCGCCGCTCGTCGGGGTCGGAGCTGGCCAGTCTCTGGAGGAGCGGGTGGGTCAAGCCAGGCGCCAGCGGGCGGTGAGTACTTCGTCCCCGCTCCGCCGAGCGCGCTGCTCGCCCTCGAGCTTGAGCAGGTGCGAGCCGACCGACTGCGCGGCCGCGGCGTGGAGCGATTCGGGATACGCGGCATAGATGCGCTTCACGATTTCGGGGATTCGATCCAGTCCCGCACCCATCGCTTCGATGATCTGCTCCTCTCGTCGATTGCGGTGGTCGATGTACTCGCGAATCTTGGCTTTCCCATCGGCGATGCGCGGCCCGTGGGCCGGATAGATCGCGGTGGGTGCTTCGTCCAGCAACCGCTCGAGAGACTTCATGTAGTCGAGCAGGCTGCCGCCCTGCGCCGGGATCACCGTCGTTCCCACGCCGAGCACGTTGTCGCCGGAGAAGATCGATCCCTCTTCCTCGAGCACGTAGCAGAGATGATCTTCGGCGTGGCCCGGCGTGTGGACTGCTCGAAGCGTTGCGCCCTCTGCGCGGATCACGGCGCCATCGGAGATCGGAACCGGTTCGAAGGGGTACGGCGCGTCGTAATCGTCCCAGGGCAGCTTCGACACCCGGAGCGGACCGAAGCGTTCCATCACCGAGGCGACGCCGCCCTGGTGGTCCGGGTGCCCGTGGGTGAGCACGATCTCCTGGATCTCGCAGCCCATCCGCTCGAGAGCCCCCGCCAGGACCGGCAGGTATTCGGGGCATCCGTCTCCGGTGTCGAGCAGGATCCGTCGATTTCCGGTTCCGACGAGATAGGTGTTGGTACCGGGCCCGGTGAAGAGTCCGGGGTTCTGTCCGAGCGCCACCACGACACGCTCGGACCAGACGTCGACGTCCGGGAGCGAAATTCCGATCATCGTCTCGGCGGTCATGCTCATTCTCCGGCGATGGTCATGGTTGCGATGCGAAGGGACGGCGAGGCGATCCGGCCCAGCCACATCAGATCCGACCCGATCGCATCGATGGCCGCCAGCATCTCGCCAAAGTGCCCGGCGATCGTAATCTCCTCCACCGGATGCTGGATCTCACCACCTTCGATCCAAAGGCCCACCGCCCCGCGCGAGTAGTCGCCGGTCACGGGGTTGAACCCCATCCCGATCAGCTCGGTGACGAGCAGACCGCGGTCGGTGGCGGCGATGATCTCGTCGAGGCTGGACTCCCCGGGCTCGAGCCACAGGTTGGTGGGGGCGACGCTCGGTGCGCTTCCCGCCCCACGCGCGGCATTTCCGGTCGAGCGCATGCCGAGCTTCCGCGCCGAATAGCTGTCGAGCAGATAGCTCCGGAGGCGACCGGACTCCACGATCAGGTTGCGGCGGGTCGGGAGGCCCTCGCCGTCGAAGGGGCGGCTGCCGAGACCGCCTGAGCGGCGTCCGTCATCGATGATGCTGACCCGATCGCTGGCCACGGCCTCGCCCAGACGTCCGCCCAGAAAGCTGGTCTCGCGATAGACCGCATACCCGTTCAGACAGGTTGCGAGGTGACCGACCAGACTGCGCGCGGTCATCGGGTCGAAGATCACCGGCGCTTCGCAGGTGGGAATCCGGCGCGCGCCGAGACGCCGGATCGCTCGCTCGGCCGCCCGCCGGCCCACCGCCGCGGGATCCTCCAGATCCGAGAGCCGGCGCGCCACCGTCATCCAGGTATCTCGTTGCATCGATCCGTTCTGGCGCGCGATGGGTTCCGAGAAGAGCGAGTGATGGGCCGACTCGTAGTGTCCGAGGAACCCGGCCGTGTTGCCGTAGGCGATTCGAGAAAACTCCGAGCTCACCACCGAGCCCTCGGAGTTCTCGATGCGCGGATCGGTGCTCCATGCCGCGGCCTCCGCGCGACGGGCGTCCTCGATGCGTGCCTCGACGGAAACCCCGCGATCGGCGTCGTCGCAGAGGGCCAGGTCGGGTGAGTCCTCGGCAAACCCGTCGTCGGGAAGTCCCGCGTCGGGATCCTCGGCCGTGGCACGCGCCAGGGCCACCGTCTCCGCCGCCATGCGATCGACGGCTTCCAGCGACAGGTCGCTGGTGGACGTAATCGCCGTGCGGAAGCCCGCGTCTCCCGAAACCAGGGCGCGAATTCCGAGGGTGCGCTCGCGCGCCTGGCTGACGAAGTCGACCTCCTCGCGGCGCACCCGCGCTTCCAGGGCATCGGTCTCGATCAGCATGACGTCGCCCGCATCGGCTCCCGCCCCGCGGATTTTCGCGAGTGCGCGTCGAACCACTTCGAGGGCGAGGTCACCGTTGCTCATCCCTGGGTGCCACCCACGGTGAGATCGTCGATTCGGATGGTCGGCAGACCCACGCCGACCGGAACGCTCTGTCCATCCTTCCCGCAGGTTCCGACGCCGCGGTCGAGGGCCAGGTCGTTTCCGATGCGCGTCACGCGGGTGAGAACGTCCGGGCCGTTGCCGATGAGGGTGGCTCCCCGGAGGGGCGCTCCCAGGCGGCCGTCTTCGATGCGGTAGGCCTCGTTTGCCGAGAACACGAACTTCCCACTGGTGATGTCCACCTGACCTCCGCCGAAGGAAGCCGCGTAGATTCCGTTCTTCACCGACCGCAGGATATCCTCGGGCTCCTCTTCCCCCGCCAGCATGAAAGTGTTGGTCATCCGCGGCATGGGGAGGTGGGCGTAGCTCTCGCGTCGGCCGTTGCCGGTCGGGGACATGCCCATGAGGCGCGCGTTGATGCGATCCTGCAAATAGCCACACAGGATGCCGTTCTCGATCAGCACCGTGCGCTGGGTCGCCGTGCCTTCGTCGTCGACATTGAGCGATCCGCGGCGGGCTTTGAGGGTGCCGTCATCGATCACGGTGACGCCGTCTGCGGCCACTCGCTCGCCCAGCCGCCCGGAGAAGGCCGAGGTTTGCTTGCGGTTGAAATCGCCCTCGAGGCCGTGACCGATGGCTTCGTGCAGCAGGATCCCGGGCCAGCCCGGGCCCAGGACGACGTTCATGGTTCCGGCGGGACACGGTTCGGCCTCGAGGTTGAGGGTCGCGAGGCGAACCGCCTCGCGGACGACAAACTCCCACGTGTCGGGTTCGAACAGCCGGTCGAGGTCGAAACGTCCCCCCGACCCCTGATAGCCGATCTCTCGGCGAGTCCCGGCGCGGTCGCTGGCGATCACCTGGACATTGAGACGGACGAGGGGGCGGATGTCGCCCACCAGGGTGCCATCACTCCCCGCCATCAACACGGTTCGATGTTCGGACACCACGCTCGCCATGACCTGCTTCACACGCGGGTCCAGGCGGCGGGCCAGGCGGTCGATCTCGCCGAGCAGGGCGACCTTGCGATCCACGGGAACGTCGGTGGGTGCGCAGCTCACCGGGTAGAGATCGTGGGCGGGTGCTCCGGCGCGGACCGCGACTGCGCGGGGCGTGCCGGAGGCCTGGGAGATTGCTCGCGCCGTCGACGCCGCCAGCTGTAGGCTCTCGACGGTCACCTGGTCCGAGTGGGCGTAACCCTGGCGCTCTCCGACCTGGGCACGGACGCCTACACCCTGGGAGACGTGGCGGTCCCCGCTCTTGACGAGACCTTCTTCCAGGGTCACCGAGTCCTGGGTCGTGTACTCGAAGAAGAGGTCGGCGTAGTCGACCTGACGCTCGAGGGTCGTGTCCAGGGCCCGGGTGAGACTGCGATCGTCGAGCCCGAAGCGATCGTGAAGGAACCGAAGGGCGTCGCGGTCTTCCGAGCTCATGCTGGATGCTCCCGATCCAAGGCCTCCAGGCGATCCGGAAGCTCCGCGAGAGTAGCAAGCCCTCCCGCGTCGATGGCGCGCAGGCCCGCCGAGCGGGCGCCCTCGGTGTCGCGCTCGTGGTCGTCGCCGACATACACGGACTCGGCGGCGCGCTTGGCCAGCCGCGCGAGGGCAACGCGAAAGATGCGCGGGTCGGGCTTGGCAGCCCGGGCCGAGGCCGGGGTCACGACGATGTCGAAAAACCTGGCTAGATCGAGCTCTTCGAGAATCTGAACCAGGCGGTGATCGAAGTTCGAAATGACTCCGGTCGCGATGCCCCGGCGGTGCAGCTCCGCCAGGAGCTCGCGAGATCCTCCCACCGCTCGCCAGCCACGGGCGCCCGAGTAGCGCGCGTACAATCGATCGAAGTAGGCATCGAAGTCCGCGAAGCGCGCAGTCTGATCCGCCGCCGCAAACGTGCCCCGCACCACGTCGTGCCACCACTGTCGCTCGAGCCCTGGAATCTGTTCGGGTGAGGCCTCGGGAAAGACCATGGGTCGGGCGCTGCGCAGGATGCGCGTGAAGGCATCATCGACCCGCCCGCTCGGCAGGTCGACGCCGAACTCTCGGGCGACGCGCGCATAGGTCTCTCCGACCCGCTCGCGAAGCTCGATCAGCGTACCCGCGGCGTCGAAGAGCACTGCGGAGATCTTCTCGGGCCTGGCCATGCCCGCCGATTCAAACACGCGCCCGGTGGCGCGTCCAGCGATGACGCTGTGATCCAGCCTTCCGAGCGATCCCTCGATGACGCGCGACGTCTGGGGCGACCGGGCTCAGGGGCGCTGGGGGACCCGGGCCGAGGCGATGAAGGTCGCCGGTAGCTCGCGACTCGACGAAAGCCCGGCGCACTCGTCGCATCGGGTGTCGGCGAGACCCGCCTCTCGGAACCAGGTTTTCACCTCCTCGGCCGAGAAACCCAGCCAGGTGACGCCCAGCTCCTGACGCATCCACTCGTGGTCGTGGCGCATGAAGTCGACCACCACGACGCGGCCGCCGGGCCTGACCACGCGCATCATCTCGCGAATGGCGTCGGCGGGGGAGGGCAGGTAGTGCAGCACCATGTGCGCAAAGGCGGCGTCGACCTCGCAGTCGTTGAGCGGCAGGCTGCTCGCCTCGCCGAGGCGGAGCTCGATCCGGTCCCGTGTTTCCGGCGTCATCTTCGCACGAGCCGCCTCGATCATACGGCGGGAATGGTCGATCGCGATCACCCGGAGCCCCAGGTGCGCCATCTCGATCGCCAGGATTCCGGTCCCGGTTCCGATGTCGACGACAGTTTGGTTGGGCTCGACCAGGCGACCGATCGCCTGGGCGCGCAGGGCATCGTCGTTGAAGACCTTGCGCAACGCGTCCCACTCCGGACCCACGGATTCGAAGAAGTTCCGGGTGCGCGCGGCCCGGTCTTCCAGGACCCGGCTCAGGGCTGCCGCGTCGCGGCCGGTGGTCGGACCGTCGCGCAGGGAGCGCGTGACCAGATCCCAGGCGTCGCGCCAGGGTCCTTCCGTCGGCGCCACGAAGCGGTAGAAGACATACGTGCCATCGCGTCGGTCCTCGAGCAAGCCCGCCTCGCGGAGGATGGCCAGATGGCGCGACACCCGTGACTGCGCCATTCCGAGCACGCCCATCAGCTCCTGAACCGCGAGCTCTTCGCGTTGCAGGAGCGCCAGGATGCGCACGCGGGTGGGGTCCGCGAAGGTCTTGAAGACCCGCTGGAGAGCGTCCGGGCCGGTGCGCGGGGCGCTCATTGCACCCGGGGGTTGGCGATGGTCCCGGTGATTCGCACCCGGGTGGATCCCTCCCGGGAGACCCGCATCCCGGCGGACTCGAGCAGATGCCTCGACGCCGCGGGTGTTTGCAGGACGATGCGGAGTGAAAGTGGAGCGGATTCGAACTGGCGCGCGTGTCCCACGGTCCCGGTCAGCTCGCCACTCAACAGCGGCCCGCGAAGTTCGATTGAATTCACGGTTGCGATGGCTTGACCTCCAAGAACCAGATCGCCGATGAGCTGGTCGAAAGGCACGGCCACGGGAATCCCCGGGATCTTGACCGATCCGTCCCGGGCCTCGAAGGCGATCGTCCCCTCGGGCCCCGACTCCCCCAGACGCAGATCGATGGATGCATCGGCGGAACCCTCGAGGGCCATTCCCGGCCACACCTCCCACAGGGGAAGGGTGGCCAGGTCGATCCGCCTCAGCCTCCCCACCCAGGCACCGGACCCGTTCAGTGTGACCGTCCCCTCGGCCTCGCCCAAGGGACCCGCCAGATGGGTGTGGATGGCCGGTGCGCCTCGGAACCACGAGAGTGACCAGGCCGGTTGGAGTCGCAGCGTGCCCAACTCCAGCTCCATATCTCCCGGCCCCCACGCCCGCACGCCCCGGGCATCCAGGCCCGGACCGCCGAGGGTCAGGCGGGGCTCGACGCTGCGGATCTGCAGGAGAATCGGGGTCTCGCGCCGGACCGCGGCCTCGATGAACTCGCCGAGGCGCTGGTAGGGGAAGCCCCGGGTGATGAATCCGAGCACGAGCAGCAGGCCCACCCCGGGGATCCCGATGACTCTCAGCCATCGCGGGACCGCGAACCCCGGTGCGCCGGCCACGCTAGAGGGGCTCGAAGGATGAGACGGTAAAGCTCACGTCCAGGAGGTCGGATTTGTCCGGTCTGGACCGGATGCGAAGGCTCTTGACCGAGAGCAGCTGTCGCGCCACCTCGATCTGGTGCAGGTAGTTCACTATTTGTGCCAGCGTCACGGCGCCCAGGCCCACCTCGACCTTGGTTTCCCGGTAGCGATCGTTGGCGGGCGAGGCCACGGGCTCCATCGACTCGACCTTCACCGACGCCTCTCGCGCAAGCGTTTCTAGCGTGGTCCGCAGGTTGCCGCGCGGTCCACTCCGAATCCGATCCTCGACGGCGGCCAGGCGTTGGTCGACGTCGTCGAACTGCTGGCGCAGGCGCTTCATGACCTCGAGCTGCTGACTCGCGGCATTGAGCTGTCGCTGGGTGCCGTCGCCCATTGCGAGAAGAGGCCTGAGGGTACCGACATAGAGCAGGACGATCCCGAACAGGGCGCCGACGGTCGACAACAGGATCCGCTCGCGTGGCGACAAGCTATTGAAGGCCGCGCGGAATCGCTCCCAACCTTCCCTCATGTCGAGCCATCGAGCGGTGCCAAGCTGATGGTCACGTTGAAGCGTTTGCCACCGCGCTTTCGGTCGGTCTCGATCGCACCGATTCGGGCCTGGGCAAACGGCGCGAAGGCTGCGAGCTCGGCGCCGAGACGGTCGGCGGCTTCGAAGCTCTTGGCGACCACCCGCATGCGGACCGTCTGGCGATCGATGCTCAACTCCTCGAGAACGATGTCCAGGTCGTTCGGAACCCGCCGGGAGATTTCCGCAAGGACGTCCAGAGCCGACAGGTTTCCGCGATAG
>JACZXC010000142.1 GCA_022571825.1 Myxococcales bacterium
GGCCTTCCCTTCGGCCATCGACGCGCCAACTTCCCGTGGCCCATGGGCGCCCGCGCTACCATCGACGGGCAGGGAGGTGAGGTTCGCATCCTCGAGTTGGGGGTCGCCCGAGCACCGTGAAGTGGAGTTTGATTCGGCGGAAGCTCGGTCGCGTGGACCGCGCGATCGACAAGTCCATTGCAAACGCGGAGACCCAGGGGGCGGTTCTGTTCGCGCGCCAGGCCCGCGAGGGCGAGATCCTGGAACACCGCGCGGCGCGCGGCCTGGCGGTGGTTCGACCCGAGCGCATTCCCATGGCGCCGGAGACGATCTTCGACCTCGCGTCCCTCACCAAGCCCATCGCGACGGCTACGGCCCTCATGCTCCTGGTCGACGAGGGCGCGGTGGCCCTCGACGATCCGGTCTGCAAGACTCTTCCGGCCTTCGCCGAGCGAGACAAGGGGTCTCTCACCCTGCGCCATCTTTTGACGCACTCGTCCGGGCTCAAGCCCTGGCGCGCGTTCCACGAGATGCTGCTCGAGAAAGAGCGAAAGACCGGCGAGCGGCTGATCGGGACGCCCGAGGCCCGCGAGTTGGTCATCGACCGAATCGTCCGATCGGGACGGATTTACGAGCCGGGCGCTGCGGCGGTCTACGGCGACCTGGACTTCATCGTGCTGGGGGCTGTGGTCGAAGCCGTCACGCGCCAACCCCTGGACGACTTCTGTAGCGAGCGCATCTTCCGCCCCCTGGCGATGAATGACACCTTCTTCGTTCGCCTCGTCGACGGCCGTTCGGGGCTCCCCGAAATCCAGCGACGGCGGGTGGCGGCTACCGAGAACTGCCCTTGGCGCGGGCGCATCCTGTGGGGAGAGGTGCACGACCCCAACGCCTCGGTCATGGGCGGGGTCGCTGGGCACGCGGGTCTCTTTTCCACCGCGGATGATGTCATGATCTTTGCCCAGACCGTTCTCGACGTCTGGCACGATCGCAGCGATGCGCTTCCGGTCGAGACCCTGCGCTCGTTTCTCCGACGTCAGGATCTTCCCGCGGCATCGGAGTGGGCTCTGGGCTGGGACACTCCGACCCCCGGCTCCTCGTCGGGCCGACACTTCTCGAAGAGCTCCGTCGGTCACCTGGGCTTCACGGGGACGTCTCTCTGGATCGATCTCGACCGCGAGGTCATCGTCGTGCTGTTGACGAACCGGTTGCATCTCGTCACCAAGCGCAGTCGCTTCGGACTGCGCCCGATCGTCCACGATTCCGTTCTCGATGCCTTTGCAGCCGGATGACGGCGTGAGCGAGTCACTCCGTCGCGTTCACTTCGTCGCCATCGGCGGGACGGGTATGGGCTCGCTCGCGGGTCTTCTCCACGCCCGGGGTATCGCGGTCACCGGGTCCGACCTTCGGCTCTACCCCCCGATGAGCACGGTCCTGGAGCGCTGGGGTATCCCGGTCTTCGAAGGATTCGCGGCGGAGCGCGTTCTCGACCCGGCTCCCGACCTGGTGGTGATCGGCAACGCGGTCCGACCCGACAATCCCGAGGCGAGGGCGGCCATCGACGAAGGTCTCAGCTATCTCTCCTTTCCCGATGCGCTCTATCGACACGCGATTGCGGGAAAGCACCCGGTCGTCGTCTCGGGGACCCACGGCAAGACGACGACCACGAGTCTGCTCGGGGCGATCCTGCTCGCGACGGGTCGAGACCCCTCCTTGCTGGTCGCGGGCTTCGCCTTCGATTTCGACGGGAGCTTTCGCGAAGGTCGCGGTGAGCATTTCGTGGTGGAGGGCGATGAGTACGACACCGCGTTCTTCGATAAGACACCCAAGTTTCTCCACTACGGGGCCCGCACCCTGTTGATCACGTCGGTCGAGTTCGATCACGCGGACATCTATCGGGACCTGGACCACGTGAAGCAGTCCTTCCGCGATCTGGTCGCGCGCCTTCCGTCGGACGGCGTGATCGTGGCGGCCCACGACTACCCGGGGGTGCGCGACGTCATCGACGGCGCGCCCTGCCGCAGCGTGGGCTACGGCCTGGAAACCGACGCCCCCGGCGCCTGGCGCGCGACCGACCTCTCGACCGGGCCCGAGACCACGAGCTTCGACGTGGTTCGCGACGGCCGCGTGATGCTGCGGGCCCGCGTCCCCCTCTTCGGACGCGTCAATGTGGAGAACGCGCTGGCTGCCCTGGCGACGGCGAGCGAGTTGGGCGTGCCCCTGGCCGAAGCCGTCGAGGCCCTGGCGGGATTTCGCGGCGTCAAGCGCCGTCAGGAGGTGCGCGGCGAGGCCCGCGGCGTGACCGTCGTCGACGACTTCGCTCACCACCCGACCGCGGTGGCGGCGTCGATCGAATCGCTGCGCGCGCGACTTCCGGGTCGCCGCTTGATCGCCGTATTCGAGCCCCGGACCAATACCAGCCGCCGGACGGTGTTCCAGGCCGACTACGTCCGCGCCCTCGAGGACGCCGACCGCGCCGTATTGCGAATCGTCGCCGAAGGTCCCCTCTACAGCGCCACCGGTCCCGTGACCGAGCGCTTCTCCTCGCAACAGCTCGCCATCGATCTGGCCGCGGCCGGCACCGCCTCCGTCGCCCTGGAGGAGGTCGACGCGATCGTGGATCACCTGGTCCGGGAGTGCGAGCCCGGTGACGTGGTCCTTGTCATGAGCAACGGTGACTTCGGTAATCTCTGGGAGCGCCTGCTCCAGGCCCTGGCCTCGACACGCGCTACGCTCCCTCGATCCAGTCGAAGTCGGGAGGCGCCATGACCGCGAGCGACGTCTATGAAATCCAGGGACGCGAGGTCACCCTGCCCTGCATCGTGCGCGACGCCGGCTCGGGCAACGCCATCTATCCGGTGCCTTCCGGGGCGGCCCAGAATCTGATACCGGGCGAGGCTTTCGAGGTCGTCGAAACCGCGCCCGGGAAGACGCAGCTGATTCTCGGCATCATCGACTACCGGGACAACGATCTGGGCGACTATGGCGAAATCGCGATCATTTTCGCGGTGCGGCCGAGAGGAGCCGGCACCGAAGCCGACGGCACCTTCATCTACAAGCTGCCCGTGAACCAGTCGTTCACCTGCGAGGCCGGCTGCACCATCTGGGGATTCCCGAAGACCGTCGAGACCATCGCTTTCGAATACAGCGACGAGGCCGTCGTCGGTCGACTCGAAATGGATGGAAAGCACGTCTTCACGCTTTCGGTTCCACGCGGCCGGGCCGAGAGCTCCGATTCGGAGATGCAGACGCGCACCTATACCTATATCGGTGGAGTGCCCCACGAGACCGCGTTCAGCACCGGGGGCAAGGGAACGGCTTTGAATCCGGGGGGCGCCGGAGTCGAGCTGACCCTGGGGGATCACCCCATCGCGCAGGAGCTCCGGAATCTGGGTCTCGCCGACGCGACGCCCATCCTGAGCACCTGGACCGAGCACATGACCGGCCGATTCGGACCCGCGAAGAAGCTCGAGCTGCCGGTTTCCTGAGGCCGGGTCCCCCGATGCCGATCGTCGACTGCAGCGCCGTCGCGCGTGGGTGACCGCACCGGTTGCGTCGACTCAGTGGGTCAGGGGCTCTCGAGACGAACCGCCACCGATTGAGTTCCGTCGCGGATGAGGGAGACCCACCGGTCGGCCCAGCCGTATTTGTTGCGCATCAGGGAGTGGATCCGATCCCGCACCTTCGAATCGCGCACGGGGACAGCCCGGTGACGGATCGCCTCGTCCCCACGCTCGACGACGACCTCGGGGATGGACTCGATCTGTCGCAGCCACCGCGTGTCGGGCATCCCCGATCGCAACCAGGCAAACCCACCGTCATCGACGATCCAGAGACGCGTGGCCAGCTCGGATCCATCGGACTCGACCGTGGTCAGGGTGACGATTTCCTCTCCGCCTTCCGACGCCGCCAGCACCGAGATGACGAAGAGGAGAGCTGCTGCGGCGAGGATCCCGCCGAGTGCGGCCGCTTTCTTCATGGGGTGACTCCCTCAGCCCGACGATACTTGGACGCCCCGGTGCCGGATAGTCCCGCAGGGCACTTGCCCGCCCCACCCAGGCCAGTCCGCGCCCCGGGGGTTCGGTTGCATGATAGGGTTCGGCCATGATCTGGACCTCGGCGTTCCTGGTGTTCGGCACGTTGGGCCTGATCCTCGCCAACCTGGGTGCCCAGGACCGCGCGCCGCTGCTGGGCCTCCAGCAGATGATCCACGCCCGCATCCCCTGGCTGCTGCTCGCCTTGCTGTGGGCGGGATGCGCCCTCGGGGTCGGATCGGTCGTGCGCAGGCGGACCTGGCCCAAGGTCGCCGTGCTCGGCCTCGAAGGCGTCCTCACCGCGCTTGTCTCCTGGTACGTCCTTTGGTTCAGCTTCCTCCCGCCCCACGCGCTGGCGGTGCAGGCCGGTGACCCCTTCCCCAGCTACGCGCTGGTGGATCAGGAGGAGGTACTCCACTCGGTCGAAGCGTCGACCCTCGGAGAGGCGGCCCTCTACATCTTCTATCGCGGCGACTGGTGACCCTTCTGCCGCACCGAGCTGGTTCAGCTCGATCGATACTACGAGCGGATCTCAGAGCGCGGTGTTTCGCTCTTCGCGGTGAGCGTCGACCCGCCCGAGGTTTCGAAGCGGCTCGCGCAACGACTCGAGAGCCGCTTCATCTTCCTGTCGGACCCGGAGGGGGTGTTGCTGGATGCCCTGGGCATTCGCCACCGTGAGGCCCGGGACGACGGCGGCGACATCGCCTACCCCGCCACCGTGCTGGTGGACGCCGCCGGCATCGTGCGCTGGACGTTTCAGTCCGACACCTACCGCGAGCGCGCTCGCCCCGAGGACATATTCGCGGCGATCGTGGCCCTGGACCGTTCCAGCTAGCGCGGTCGCGGGGACTCTCCACTTTCACGAACGCGCAACCACGCGTGCGCAGCTCCGCGTCTGATTTCCCCTGCCTGGGGGGTGCAGAATCGTTACCCTCGTGGTTCGTTCCGTCGGGAATCGGCCGTTCCAGGAGCATTCGGATGACCGAGCAGCTCTCCGTGATCATGCCCGTCTACAACGAGCGCTACCTCGTCAAGGCGGCCATCGAGGGCGTGCTGCGGGTGAAGAGTCCGCTGATCTCACGGCTCGAGCTGATCGTCGTGGACGACGGCTCCACCGACGGAACTCGCGAGCTGTTGCGAGAATTCGCGAACGAGCATCCGGGGGCTTTCCACTATCTGGAGCACGAGCGCAATCTCGGCAAGGGTGCCGCCGTGCGCACCGGCCTCCAGCACGCAACGGGGACCGTCACGGTGATCCAGGACGCGGATCTCGAGTACGATCCTCAGGATCTGCCGCGGCTTCTAGTTCCCTTCGTCGAGCAGGGTGCCGACGCCGTCTTCGGATCTCGGTTCCTCACCTCCGAATACCGCCGGGTCCTCTACTTCCGACACTCGCTCGGAAACACGCTGCTGACCTTTCTGGCCAGCCTGATCACCGACCTGAACCTGTCGGACATGGAGACCTGCTACAAGGCCGTGCGAACGGATTTGCTCAAGTCGATTCCGATTCGGAGCTCCGATTTCCGGTTCGAGCCGGAGATCACCATCAAGCTGGCGAAACGCGGGGCCCGGCTCTTCGAGGTGCCGATCTCGTACGCGGGAAGGACCTACGCCGAGGGAAAGAAGATCGGCTTCCGCGATGGATTCCTCGCGATCACTGCGATGCTCCGCTGGTGGATCATCGACGATCTCTACCGATCCGACGAGTACGGCTCCGAGATCCTGACCGACATGGCTTCGACCCCCCATTTCAACCGCTGGATGGCCGACACCGTGAGACCTTTCGTCGGCGCACGGGTGCTGGAGGTGGGGGCGGGAATCGGGAATCTGAGCCGACAGCTGGTTCCCCGCGATCGCTACACGGTGACGGAGGTGAATCCGCACTACCTCCGCTACCTGCGGAACCAGTCCGAGGGCAAGCCGTACATGGACGTCCAGCCCTTCGACCTCGCGGATCCGGCGGATGCCCGCCGCCTTTCCGGCGAATACGACACGATCCTCTGTCTCAATGGGCTCGAAAACGTCGCAGACGAGAACGGGGCCCTGTTGAATCTCCACACGGTGCTCGCTCCGGAGGGACGCGCCGTGATCCTCGTCCCTCAGAATCCGAAGCTCTACGGGGCCCTCGACCAGGTCTTGGGGCACGTGAAGCGCTACACGCGCCTCGAATTGCATGAGGCGCTCGAGAAGAACGGATTCGCCGTGGAGCGGATCCTCGACTTCAACCGGATGACGACGCCGATGTGGTGGATCAACGGTACCCTGCTGCGCCGCAAGCACTTCAGCCGGGTACAGCTCAAGATCGTGAATCATCTGATCTGGCTGTTTCGTCTCCTCGAGCGCATTCTGCCCTGGCGCGGAATCTCGCTGATCGCCGTGGCTCGCCGTCGCGCCGAGCCGGAGAAGGACAAGCTCGGCCGCCGATGAGATCCCACCAGAACTTTATCAAGACAAACTCTCCAGAACCTCGCGTTTTCCAGAGCTTTATCGACACCGCAGCAAGATCCCCCGCCGTATACCGACAGCCGGGGGACGAGCTCCGTCTTCCGAATAAGTAACTAGCCCGCTTTGCCGATCCGATTGACGATGATCCTCGCTCTTTCTGAGCCCGGGCCATTCAAGGAATTTCTCGAACAGCTCTCTCCTGCCGAGCTGAAGTAGCCGGCTGACACGCGCTTGCGGTCGGACCGGCTCCTATTTGGGCGTTCCGACAATCCCGTAGTATCTGAGGCACAGCACCGTTTCGGAGCCGGGTGCAATTCGCCGCCGGCCGCTGAAGCGCCATCCGTTGGCCGGCAGGAGTCGATCCGATGACCCGAGAGCAGAAGATCACGGTGGTCGAGAGGTATATCCGTGGGCTAGGAGCCCGCGACTTCACTGGGGTACCGTTCGCTGAGTCGGTCTCATTTCAGAGTCCGATTACTCCCATTCGTGTCGGGCGCGATGCGATTGAATTCCTGGAGAGCATCTTCCCCGCCATCCGAGGTGTCGAGATCAAGCAGCACATCGTCGAAGGAGAATACGTGTCCTCGATCTTCGACCTTCACGTGACCACGGGCACAGTCGCGGTCTTCGACAAGTTCCGCGTGGCCGATGGAAAGCTGCACGAAATTCGCCCCTTTTACGATCCAGCCCTGCTGAATGCGGCGGTTGAATCGATGGGCGCCGCTCAACAAGCCGATGAAGCGGACGTTGAATAGCTCGGTTCAAATTTCCGCTGTACAGTTTGCCATCA
>JACZXC010000143.1 GCA_022571825.1 Myxococcales bacterium
CCGAAGGGCGTTGGGCATTGCTTCCCCCTGCCGACACGCAAATGGATCGCGACGATCTCGCCCAGGCGCTGGCCGAGCAGCTCCTCGCGCGCTGGGGCGTCGTCTTTCGCGACGTGTTGGCGCGCGAGAACCTCGCCGTCTCCTGGCGCGAGATCCTCTACGCCCTGCGCCGAATGGAAGCGCGTGGCAGCATCCGGGGGGGGCGCTTCGTCACCGGTTTCGCCGGCGAGCAGTACGCTCTTCCGGGCGCCGTGGAGGCGCTCCGTCGCACGCGCAAGCTCCCGCGTACCGGCGAGCTCGTCCGCCTCTCGGGCGCCGACCCGCTCAATCTGGTGGGCATCCTCACGCCCGGTCCGCGGGTTCCGGCCCTGCGCGCCGAGCAGGTCGTCTACCGCGACGGTGCCCCCGTCCGTGCCGCGGGCGAGGCCCGGGCCGCGGCCCCGAGCGCCCGGCGCTCGCGCTGAACCACAGCCGGAAGAATCATGGGAAGGGAGACACGACGATCAAATTGCCGATCAAGGTGGTCCCCGGGTCTTCGCGAAACTGCATCGCGGGATGGCTGGGCGAAACACTCAAGGTACGCGTGACGGCCCCCGCAGAGCGTGGCAAGGCCAACGCGGCGGTAGAACTGACGATCGCCGAAGCGCTCGGGTTATCCAAGAAGTGTGCGCGCGTTGTCACGGGCAAGACTTCCCCCCGTAAGATCGTCGAGATCGTTGGCCTATCTGAATTCGAGGTCTACCGCCGGCTCTCCAAGGGCGCCGCCTAGCCTTCTTCCGACCCTCCGGGTTGCCGGCTAGAGCCGCTGATCGGGCGGGGGGAGGTCTTCGAAGCGCGGGAGATCAACGACCCCCCCTACCGGAAACGAGTCTACTTCACCGATCCGGAGGGAAACGATTGGGAGTTCGTCCAGTATTCATCGGACGATCCCCTCGAGCGGAACGACTACGAGCACCCGGACATCACGTAGCGCGCTTCCGTGCGGCGCCCTTCTCGACTCGCCGAAGTGTGCATGTTCGGAAGACGATTCGTGTTACCGTCTGGGTCGGCGGCTCCGACGTTCCGGCGGGTCCGGTCGGAGAGCTGAGCCGTTGGACGCCCGGTCCCGGCGGCGGAGTCTGTGCTTGGTTCGGGAGACTCAATGGGTCGATTGCCGAGTTTCCTCTGCTGTGTTCTCGGATTCAGCCTTCTCGCCGCTTGCGATGCCGAGCTCGGAAGCAGTCCCCCTCTCACCTCGAAGGATCTCCGCGAAAAAATCCAGGAGCTTTACGAGACCGCACGGACCGCCGGAGAGGACGTTCCCTCGGACGCCTACGAATGGGCGAAGTCAGACATTGGGCGAATCGGGGACTGGGAGTACCAGATCGTGCGGCTGGATGCAGAGGCGGATGCACCGATTCTCGAGCGCCTCAATCAGCTCGGGTCGGAGCGGTGGGAGGTTTTCTGGCTGGAGCGCCAAGGCGCGCAGTTTCGGGTCTTCTTGAAGAGACCCGCCCGTAGCTACCTGCGATCGCTTCCGCTTTCCGATCTCGGCCGACTCGTTCCGATGGGCCATTCGCCGTCGTCCGAGTAGGGTTGTCGGGGCGACGGTGGCGAAGCTCCGGGCGCAACACGGCCGGTTCGAGATCACTGTGATAGCTTCGGGGAGGCACCGATGTTGAGGTTTCAGCCCTCGCTTCGCACGACGCGATTTCTGCTCCGGCCGTTTCTGGCCGAAGATGCGCCGGATCTCCAGGAGCTCGCCGGCGCGCGGGAGATCGCCGACACGACCATCTCGATTCCCCACCCCTATTCGCTCGCCTTTGCCAAGAGCTGGATCGCGGGCCTTTCCCATTTCTTTCGAGCCGGCACTGGAATTGACTTCGCCATCATACTCCGCGAATCGAAGGAGCTGATCGGTTCGGTCGCCCTGCGCGACATCGATCGTGAGAACGAACAGGCGGAGCTCGGGTTCTGGATCGGTGTGTCGTGGTGGGGTGCAGGCTGCGCGACGGAGGCCGCCAGCGAGGTGACTCGCTTCGGATTCGATCGCCTATCGCTCAACCGGATCTACGCGTACTACATGGTTCGCAATCCCGCAGCCGGAGCCGTGCTTCTGAAGCTGGGGATGAAGCAGGAGGGCCTGCTTCGCCAGCGCGTACGCAAGTCGGGGGCGTTCGAGGACGTCGCTCTCAGCGCCCTCCTTCGCGACGACGTCCGCGCGACATGACCGGCATCGCCCTGCGGAACTGCTGAATCACGGGAAGCTTCTCGATCCAGGGAGAGGCATCGGCTCTGGACGGATCGACTTCGCTGGCCTCGCCGGCGAACCCGCTCGGTATCTGGCTCCAGAGTCGCGGAGGTTCTTCGGTTTCGTCGATGAAGTGATACTCGTAGCCCGGGACGAAGAGATCGTCATCGGCATCGACATCGATCGTACGCACGCCGTAGCTCGAAATTTCCGTCGTCAGAGCCTGGGGCGGAAGAATCCACACCTGGCGCGGAGCTGCGACGAACTGATACTGAATCTGCCTATTCTTCGACAAGATGCGAAACTTCCGAACGGCTCCTCCGTAGAGTCGACTTCTCAGGTGGCCGACCTCCAAGGTCCCGCGTTCGAAGTCGGGTTCGAATCCCGGAACGAACTGAAGCGAAGTGGGATCGTTCTCGCGCGAAAAATAGGCGACGTACCGGCCACCATGGATCCGGTTGCTCTGATCCGACATGGCCCGTCGGCGCGGGAGGGAAAAGTCTCGATACGGCTCGAAGCGATCGTCGGGGGCGCGGCGCAGGACGAGACCGATGGCGCGGTTGTCTCTATGGACGCGATCGGCCCGCCGACTGATCACGTCCAACGCGGTCTGGATCTCGAGGGGAAGGTTGGTCGTCTCTTCGGCGCTGTATTCCATCTCCTCTCCATCCCGGAGCAGATATTTCAGATCGCCCTTGCCGATCCAGTTCTCGTGGTCTGAGCGGATGTAGTGGCTCGGGGAGCGCCACACCAGAGAGGTGTCCTTGTAGAAGATGCGCGGATAGAGGCTCCTCTTGCGCGTGTTTTCCGTCCCGCTCGTCGGCAGGAGAACATAGGCGACGAAGAAGCGGAAGTTGTCGTCATAGCGGAGGTGGGTCAGGTAATACGTGGTATCGAAGAGCCGGAATTTGTGTTTCGGTGTGTATCCCATCGACAGCAGGCTCAGAGGATCGCGCTTGGCATCGCCGGCCGGTCTGATCGTGACACCTCGAGCGGTGAGGGTTCGGAACTGGTGACCGACTTGCCGAGGCGTCATATCCGACGGGACGACCGCGGATACGATCTCGGTACGGAGCACGTGCCTACCTCGCTTGATCGCGGCGGCCCGACGTTTCCACGGTGCGCCGACGCTCGGATCCATGGTATCGTTTTTGACGCGCGGCAACTTCGGCTCGTGGCTAGTCGACGGGCCCCCGCATCGCCGATTTCCGGCAGCGATCTTGGCCGGGGGAGGATCCGTGAGTCCCTACGAGTCCCTTCTCACGATTGCCGAGATCGCGATCGCGGTGATTGGGTTCGCCGGGATCGTGTCGGCCCTGCGGCCCAGAACCTCCCGATTGGCAGATGCGATGCATCGGCTGCGGGTGCGGCTCATGATCGAAGGCAGCGCCAGCGTCATGGCGTTTGCGTTCCTCCCTTTTGTTCTATCGGGAGCCTTGTCGAATTCGCAGACCTGGGCGATCAGCAGCGGGGTGCTGGCCATCGCGTCTCCAATCCATATCGGAAGCGTCTATGTCCGCCAGAGACGGATATTCGGCTCGGCGCTCCTGCGCGAGACACTTCTGTTCGACACGTTTACGATCGTTTCGGCCCTTGTCGTCGAAGGGGTACTGGTATTGAACTGCCTGGGGGTGCTGTTCGAACCGCAGTTTTCCGCCTATCTGTTGGGCGTCCTGCTCCCGCTGGGTGTGGCCGTTGCCATGTTCGTCCGCGCCGTCTTTGCCTCCAGTACGGAACTGGATGCCGGCGCTGATTCGGACGAGGGCCGCTGATGTGTGGCTTGTGGGCTCGAGGAGAGGGCAGGGGAGCCCAGGGCTAGGTTCTCTTCAGCTCGATCAGGATCTCGTGGTAGGTCTTCTCGCCCACGTTGAGGGCCCACTCGGTGCCCCCCTTCGGGACCCGGACGGTGTTTCCGTTCGGCGGGATCTTGCCCACGAAGAAGTCCATCGGGCTGTCCTTGGGCGGAATCCCGGCGACCAGGTCGCCGGAGTCGACGACCAGGTAGTAGTCGTGCTCGTGGTGGTGAAGGTCGCTGTGCTCGCCCGGCGCGAGCTTCATCTCCCAGATCCGAACGTCGTCGTCCTCGAACAGAATCGTGTTGGCGACGTTGCCCAGTGAATCGCCGCTGCGCTCGTCGCGGAACTTCTCGAGCCGCTCGCGCAGCTCCGGCGTGATCTCGGCGAACTCGGGCTCGGAGTGACGCATCAGGGTCTCCTGTCCTTGGATTCGGTGGGATCGTAGCCCACGCGCCCACGGGCGGTAGCCTTGGCCCGGGGAAACCATTCTGGGGTTGGGATCGATTGCCCCTGCTGGAAGAGTGGCTCGAGAAAAGCGGCTGGTGATCTATTGGCAGCTCAACGGGGTGCGGCGAACCTCGCGCGCATGCAGTCGTCGGGCTCAGGCGACGGCGTGTGCACTTCGCAGGGCCCGGATTTCGTCGTCGCTGTAGCCCGCCTCGCTCAGCACCTCGTCGGTGTGCTGGCCCAGACGCGGGGGCAGGCGCCGGAGGTTGGCGGGGGTCTCCCCAAAGCGCACTGGGTTGCGAAGCTGTCGCATGCGGCCGGCTTGCTCGTCCTCGACTTCGAATATCGTGCGGTTGACTTTCACCTGAGGGTCGGAAAGAAACTCTCGGATCCCGTTCGCCGGGGCTACCGGCGCCCCGAAGCGGCGCCCTCGTTCGATCAGTTCGGCCGTCGGCCATTTCTCGATCTCGGCTTCGAGGATCGCGAACAGATCCTTGGCGTGGGCGAGGCGCGTCATCAAATTCGCGCAACGCGGGTCGTCGATCATGTCATCGCGGCCCACGGCGCGACAGATGCCCCGGAACTGGTCGTCCTCGATGATCATCATCACCACGTGGCCGTCGGCGGTCTTCCAGGTGCGGTGGATGTCGGCGGGGGTCGGCATGCCGGGCGGGACCTCCTCGACGGGGAGGAAGACTTCGGGGCCCAGGACGTCGGGCAGCGCGAACGCCGCGTAGGCGTCGAGCATGGGAACCTCGACCCGCTGGCCTTGGCCTCCATTTCGCTCGCGGCCCAGAAGCGCGGCCAAGGTGGCATAGGCCGCCGTAATGCCGGTGGTCTTGTCGGCGGCAATTCCGCGGACCAGCTTCGGATCCCGCTCGTCACCCTGCACCTGCATGAATCCGCTGAGCCCCTGAATCACGGTGTCGTAAGCCGGTAGATCGGCGTAGGGCCCGGTGGGCCCAAAGCCGCTGATGGCCACGTACACGAGACCGGCGTTCTCGGCCGAGAGCGCGTCGTATCCGATGCCCAGTCGGTCGGCCACGCCGGGCCGGTAGTTCTCGAGTACAACGTCGGCACTTCGCACCAGGCGGCGCGCGACCTCGGTCCCCGCCGCCAGCTTGAGGTCGATCGAGAGTGCCCGTTTATTTCGGTTGAACTGGGTGAACAGCGGGCTCAAGCCGCCGCGGAAGGGAAATCCCATCATGCGCGAGGAGTCGCCGCGCGGAGCCTCGACCTTGATCACGTCGGCGCCGAGGTCACCGAGGATCTGGGAACACAGGGGACCCGACACAACGGTCGAGAAATCGATGACCCGAATTCCCGCCATCGGGCCGCGGGCGCTGCCTCCGATCTCGATGTCCATGGCGATCTCCTATGCGATCGATCGTGGCTGGATTCTCGGGGGTCCGCACACGTGACGTCAAGCAGATTCGCGGGCCAGCGCGCGGCCTCGGCGAACGTCGACCCAGTCGTCACCCCGCTCTGCAGACGATTCGTGATACCCTTTCGGCGACGGCGCCGGCACGTGACGTCGGGTCGGAGGAGATCTCCATGACCCTTCCCATCATCACCGGACTGTACGCCGCGGTTCTGGCCCTCGTGTTCGGCGTTCTCGGCTTTCGCGTGGGGCCCCTGCGGGTCAAGCTCGGCATCTCCATGGGCGACGACGGCAACAAGGATCTCGCTCTCGAAGTTCGCCGGCACGGAAACTTTGCCGAGCACGTGCCGTTGGCACTGATCCTTTTGGCGCTGATCGAGATCAACGGCGCACCGGGACTGGCCCTTCACATCATGGGCATTGGACTCGTGATGTCACGTGTGGTCCATCCGATGGGTCTCCGGTGGGACAAGGTCCAGACCGCACCCCGGGCCATCGGCGCGGGCGGCACGGCTCTGGTCACCCTGGTGGCCGCGGGCTGGGCCATCTACCAGTTCGCGGTGGCCTGAGAAGCGGGGCGCTCCGGCGAGTCACCCCGGGATTCTCATCCGCCCCGCTACGATGGGTGCATGACCCGAGCTTCGCGCAGGACCGGGCGCGGTCCGACGCCGGCGCGCTACGAGATGACGTTCTCGTCCAGAGCGGTGCCGCGGGTCCTCGCGGTTCCGGCGATCCTCCTGCTGGCCTGCCACGCGGCGGTTGCGATCTATCACTACCGCGTGGAGGAGGTGCCCTGGCTCCTCTTTCAGCTATTCGATGTGGATCAGGAGAACAATCTGCCCACCTGGTATTCGGAGTTCCTTTTACTCACCGGATTTGCGTTTCTCTGGCTGTGTACGAGCCAGAAGCGAGCCCAGGGAGATCGTTGGTCGGGCCACTGGGTTGCCCTGACCGTGGGATTCTTGCTGATGTCGGTCGACGAGGTTGCCGGAGTTCACGAGACCATCAACAGCGTCATCGTGATGACCTGGGCCATCCCCGCCGGAATCATGGCTCTCGCGATCGCCGCGGCCTTCGTGCCGTTTCTCCTGCATCTGCCCACAGACACGGCCGTCCGGTTCGTACTGGCGGGGGGGACCTATCTCGCGGGGGCGGTCGGAATCGAGATCGTCGGAAACTCCCTGGTGGGACAGCAACTGAGCGACACCCTCGCGTACAAGATGACGACGTTCGCGGAGGAGGGCCTCGAGATGTTCGGGGTGATCCTCTTCCTGCATGCCCTGCTCCGGTACATGCGAGGCTCGAAGGCGTCGGCCGCCCAGGCCTCCGTGGCGGTGACCTAGCCCGACGTCGCACTCTCCGGAACGGCGGGGT
>JACZXC010000144.1 GCA_022571825.1 Myxococcales bacterium
GCGCACGGATTCGGGGTCAGGCCGTCGCGGCGGGTGTCTCCAAGGGCACGAGTTCATCGGGGGTGAAGACGGGAAGCGAGCAGGTGACGCCGCGGCAGACGTAGGCGGTCGCGCGGGCCTCCACCGAGCCGCGCCCGGCCAGCCAGGACGAGTCGACGCCCGCGGGCGGCTCCGCCCCGGGGGCGACGACGAGCACGCAATCTTCGGGGTGGAGCACGGTCCGGGCGCGGTTGGCAAGGGCTTGGGTGGCGGCATCGTCGCGCTCTCCGACGACAAGCGCGACCGAGATCCCCCGCTCCGCGGCAAGGGCCGCCCGCGCCAGCGTCGGAAGGCTCTCGGGCGTCCGCTCGAGCATCAGGGCGTGGGTTCGGATCACGCGATCAACGATTTCCCGCAGATCTTCGCGGCCCGCGAGGGTCGCCATGCGCAGCAGGCCCAGTGCCGCCAGGCCGGTGGAATGGGGCGTCGCTCCATCTCCGTCGGAGCGGGGCCGATGGGCGAGCGGCTCTCCGTCGACCGGCGTGAAGAAGAAATCGGATTCGGCGTCGTCGAAGAAGCGCTCGGCGATGTCGTCGGCGAGCTGGGTCGCCCAAGTCAGGTACCGGTCCCCCGCCCCGGCCCGATGCAGGTCGAGGCAGGCCTCGAGCATCGCCGACAGATCATCCAGAAAGGCCGGTACCGTCGGGCGACCTTCGTTGAACACCCGGTAGAGACGCCCCTCGGCGTTGACCATGCGATCGAACACGAAATCGGCGGCAGCCGCAGCATCGCGGATCATGGAGGCATCGCCCAACAGACTCCCGGCTCGCGCCAGGCCGGAGATCGTGAAGCCATTCCAGGCGGCGACCCGTTTTCGATCCAGAGCCGGGGCGATGCGTTTCTCGCGCCCCTGACGCAGAATCTCGCGCTCGCGAGCGAAGCGCGCACGGGCTTCGCGCGGGACATCGTGGAGAACGGTGGCACCGTGCTCGAAGTTTCCACGCTCGGTCACACCGTAGGCCGCGCAGAATTCCCGGGCCGAATTGGCGCCCAGGGCCGCTTCGACCTGGGCGAGTGTCCATCCGTAGAACCGGCCCTCTTCGCCCTCGCTGTCGGCGTCCTGGCTGGCATAGAAGCCCCCCTCGGGCGCGGTCATCTCGCGCCGCAGATAGTCCACCGTCTCGCGGATCGGCCACAGAAGATCGTCATCGACCCCGCCGCACCGGCGCCAGGTTTCGGCGTAGAGGCGCAACAGCTGTCCCTGGTCGTAGAGCATCTTCTCGAAGTGAGGAATCGCCCAGTGGTCGTCGACGGTGTAGCGATGAAACCCGCCTCCCAGATGATCGTACAGGCCACCCCGCGACATCTCGCGGCACGTGAACGCGACGTGGTCGAGGGCCTCCCGCGCCTTGCGCTCGGGCAGAACGTCCACGGCGGCGAGCAGGAGCTCCAGCGAGCCCGGCGTGGGAAACTTGGGAGCCCCGCCGAAACCGCCGTGATCCGGGTCCGCCTGCTGGAGCAGGCGCGTCGCCCCACGGGCGGCGGTTGCCGCCCCCGGAGCTTCGCCGGTCTCGCCCCTGGGTCTCTGTTGGAGGGCGTCGAGGATCCGGGCCGCGGTGGCCGTGACCTCGCTCCGCTGGGTCTGGTAGACGCGGGCGATGCGCTCCAGTAGCTGACGGAAAGATGGCAGCCCGTGGCGCGGCTCGGGTGGGAAGTAGGTGCCGGCGTAGAACGGTTCGCCCGCGGGGGTGCAGAAGACCGTCAGCGGCCAGCCGCCGTGGCCGGCGAGGCGCATGTGGGCCTCCATGTAGATCTGATCGACGTCCGGACGCTCTTCCCGGTCGACCTTGATCGACACGAAGGATCGATTCATGAGGGCGGCGGTTTCGGGATCTTCGAACGACTCGTGCTCCATCACGTGGCACCAGTGGCAGGCGCTGTAGCCGATGGAGATCAGCAGGGGCTTGTCCTCGCGCCGAGCGCGCTCCCGGGCTTCCTCGCCCCAGGGGTACCAGTCCACGGGGTTGTGCATGTGCTGCCGGAGATACGCGCTGCTCTCCCCGGCCAGGCGATTGGGCGAAAGGCCGGGGGAGCGACCCGTCGCCGACACGTGGGTCGGATCGCGATCGGTTTCGGACACGAGGCCAACCCTACCCGACACGGCCAGATCCGGCCCCTCGCCGCCCGAATCGTGCGAGAATCCGGCCCATGTCGAATCCCAAACCCCGGGTCAGCGATGAACAGGCCCTGGGCTTTCTCAAGTCTCTCACGAACTGGGGCCGCTTCGGCGAAGGGGACCAGCTCGGAACCCTCAACCTCATCACCGCCGAGAAGCGCCGTGCCGCCGCGGCTCTGGTCCGCAGCGGCCGCACGGTCTCTTGCGCGCGACCCCTCCCCACCCAGCCCGCCGAGGACAACCCGAGCCCCGTCACCCACCACATGATCGGAACCCATACCGAGGGTTGGGGGGGCGACTACTTCGCCATGGCCACCCACGGCCTTGCGATCTCCCACATCGACGCGCTCTGCCACATCTTTCACGAGGGCCGCCTCTACAACGGCTATTCCACCGAGCGGGTGACGGCCCACGGGGCCCTCGAGCTGGGAATCCACGCGCTTCGCGACGGCATCGTCTCGCGCGGGGTGCTCCTCGACATTCCGAGGACCCGGGGGGTCGACTTTCTCGAGCCCGGAGATCCCATTTTTCCCGAGGATCTCGAGCGGGCGGAAACCGCGGCCGGTCTGCGCGTCGAATCCGGCGACGTGCTCTTCGTGGCCACCGGTCGCTGGGCCGCGCGGGACGTGAAGGGGCCAGGGAAAATGGGTCAGCCGATGGCGGGCCTCGACGTGTCCTGCCTGCCGTGGCTCCACGAGCGCGGTGTCGCGGCCCTGGGCTCCGACGGAATCTCCGATCTGATTCCGCCGCGGGTCGGTGGAATCGGCATTCCGATCCACACCGTCGCCATCGTGGCGATGGGTCTCCATCTGTTGGACAACCTGGAGCTCGCGACCCTGGCGCAGGCGTGCGCGGAGGAGGAGCGCTGGGAGTTCCTGATCACGATTGCGCCCCTGGTGCTGACGCACGGGACGGGCTCGCCGGTCAATCCCATCGCCCTGTTCTGAACCCGCGGGTGGGGCCGCGTGGGCCACCGCCGATGGCTAAGCTCGGCTCGTGGTCGATGTGGTTCTGCATCCGGGACGCGATCGCGCGGTGCGGCGGCGGCACCCGTGGCTGCTTTCCGGAGCCGTGGACAGACTCGAGGGGACGGCGGAACCGGGGGCGTGGTGTCGGGTGCTGTCGGCGGAGGGCGAGGTGCTGGCCTACGGTCACCTCTCTCCCGAGTCCCGGATTCGGGTGCGGCTGTTGTGCTTTGGCAAGGAGCTGCCGGCCCCGGGATTTCTCGAGGAGCGGATCGAGGCGGCGGTCGCGCGTCGCTCGGCGGTTGGACTGATCGGCGAGACCGATGCCGTTCGCCTCGTCAACGCCGAAGGCGACGGATTGCCGGGCCTGATCGTCGATCGCTACGCGGACCTGGTGGTCGTGAAGCTCGGGTCGGCGGGCATGGCGATGCGGCGCGAAAAGGTAGCGGCGGCGCTGCGACGTGCGACCGGTGCCGCCGCCGGCTTCGAGCGGGCAGACACCGTGTCGGCGCGACGCGAGGGCGTGCCGGTGCATGAGGGTGTCCTCTGGGGCTCGCTACCCGAGTCTCCGGTGACGATCCGCGAGGGCAGTCGCCGGTACCTCGTCGACTTCAGGGGCGGCCAGAAGACGGGCTTCTACCTGGACCAGCGAGACGCCCGCGATTGGGTGGCGCGGGTGGCATCCGGGCGCCGGGTGCTCGACCTGTTCTCCTACACCGGCGGATTCGCCGTGGCCGCTGCCGCCGGCGCCGCCGCGGAGCTGACCCTGGTGGAATCCTCGGCGGTTGCCCTCGACCTGGCCCGACGCAATCTGGCGGCCAACGCGCCGGGCTTCCCGGCCCACTTCGAACGCACTGATGCATTCGAGTTTTTGCGGCGTGAGTCGGGGCCCTACGATCTGATGATCGTCGATCCGCCGCCCCTCGCCCGGCGTCGACACGACGTGACCCGTGCCTCGCGAGCCCACAAGGACCTGCTGATGTTCGCGCTGCGCCGCGCGGCTCCCGGGGCGCTGATTCTGGCCTTCACGTGCTCCCACCCGATCGGACCGGATCTGTTCCGCAAGATCGCGTTTGGAGCGGCCCTGGATGCGGGTCGATCCGCGCGAGTGCTCCACACCCTCGGCGCGCCGAGCGATCACCCGGTCTCTATCGATCATCCCGAGGGTCACTATCTGTCTGGCCTGTTGCTCCAGACGTGACGTCGCGGGGAGGCGATCAGCGCCGAGACGAACCGGCCCAGCGGGCGGCCGCCTTCGTCGAGGCCTCCGGCGACCGCCTCGAGCGGGTCGCCGCATGGGCGTTGATCGGCGCGCGACCGGTGAGCGAGGCCGTCGCGTCTCTCGAATCGACCCAGCGTTCCGATGGCGCGTACGGCGGCTTCGATGCCTCGCCGGGGCGGCTCGCACCCACCCTTCGGACCCTCGGCGTCCTGGACGACCTGGGGGCGCTTCGGCAGCCCACGGTGGAACGCGCCTGCGCCTACCTTGCCCGCACCCAGGCCGACGACGGCAGCTGGCAAACCGAGGGCGGGGCGAGTGAGGAGGACACACTCTTCACCACCGGAATGGTGGCCGGGCATCTGGCGAAGACGCGTTGGGTGCGTCCGGACACCCTGGCCGCCGCCGGCGACTACCTGGCGGCCCGCTGGTCGCCGGATCGACTTCGAATCGACGGCTGGCCGGCGATCGCCGCCTTCGCCCACTTTTTTGCCAACGCGGCCCACGACCTCGCCGACGAGGCGCTCCAGTGGTGCGGCCGGGAGCTCGAGCGCGGGTACCGGGCCCATCGCTTCGACGCGGTGCGCACCGCTCGGGTGTTCGCGTACTGCGATGCCGGCGCACTCCCCGGAACCCGAATCGCCCTGGCGGAGCTGGTGCCGGGTATCCTGGCCGACCAGGCGCAAGACGGCGGCTGGCTCGAGCCCGGGGTTGCATCGGTTTGCACCCGGGTGGCGCGTACCCTCGACGCCCTGGTCACTCTGGCGCGGGTCGATCGAGACCCGAAGCGATAGGAGCGATCGAGTGCGATGCTGAACCTGGCGATTCTTCACGAGGCGATTGCGGCGGCGATTCCCGAACGCGAGTGCATCGTGTTTCGCGATCGGCGCTTGACCTGGAGCCAGGTCACCGATCGCACCCGGCGCCTGGCCGACGTGCTGCGCCGCCACGGACTGGGGTGCCGGTGCGAACGTTCCGATCCCGCCGGCTCCGGTCTGGAGAACTGGGAATCGGGACAGGATCACGTCGCCCTCTACCTCTACAACGGCAACGAGTATCTCGAGGGGATGCTGGGCGCTTTCAAGGCGCGGACGGTCCCCTTCAATGTGAACTACCGATACGTCGCCGAGGAGCTGGTCTATCTGCTCGACAACGCCGATGCACGGGCGGTGATCTACCACGCCTGCTTTGCCCCGGCCCTGGCTCGGATACGCAGCCAGCTTCCTGCCATCGAGGTCTGGCTCCAGGTCGCCGATGAATCGGAGGAGCCGCTTCTCCCCGGCGCCGTCGACTACGAGAGTGCGTTGGCCGATGCGGCCCCCGTGGTCCCGTCGGATGACTTGTCCCCCGACGATCTCTACATGCTGTACACCGGTGGTACCACCGGAATGCCCAAGGGAGTTCTCTGGCGGCAGGAGGATATCTTTCGGGCCGCGCTGTCTGCCGGGGTGAAGCCGGTTCTGGCCGAGGTCGTGACCCGGGCGCGGAAGGGAGGGCCTCGGACAATTCCGGCCCCGCCGTTCATGCACGGCGCGGCGCACTGGGCGGCCTTCAACATGTGGCACCTGGGCGGCACCGTGATCGTTCCGTCGAGGGTGCGAAAGCTGGATCCCCACGATCTGTGGTCGACGGTGGCGCGGGAGAGGGCCGAGATCGTGCTGATCGTAGGCGACGCGTTCGGGCGCCCCCTGGTCGATCAATTGCGCAAAGGGGACTACGACGTGTCGTCGCTCCGGATGATCACGTCGGGCGGGGCGATCCTGACCGCCGCGCTGAAACGCGAGTTTCTCGAACTCCTGCCCGGCATTCGGATCCTCGACAGTCTCGGCTCGTCGGAGAGCGGTGCCCAGGCGAGCCAGTTCTCGACGGCCGGCGGCCGGACCACGACCGGCGATTTCAAACTGAGTGCGGACAACTGGGTGCTCAAAGAAGACCTCTCCGGGACCGTGGAGCCCGGATCCGGAGAGCAGGGCTGGCTGGCCCGCTGCGGCAACGTTCCCCTCGGTTACTACCGGGACCCCGAGAAGACCGCGAAGACGTTTCCGGTCGTCGGTGGGACACGCTATGCGGTGCCCGGAGACCGGGCCGAGGTCGGGGCCGATGGGACCCTGCGTCTGCTGGGCCGCGACTCGGCCACCATCAACACCGGGGGCGAGAAGGTGTTTGCGGAAGAGGTGGAGCATGCTCTCAAGCATCACTCCGCGGTCTACGACGCGGTGGTGGTCGGCACGCCCAGCGAGCGTTGGGGCCAGCAGGTGACGGCGGTGGTGCGGCTGCGCGACGGTGTCCAGATCTCGGAAGAGGAACTGCGCGACGCGGCGCGCGAGCACATCGCGGCGTACAAGCTGCCCAAGGCCTTCGTCTTCGTCGACGAGATTACGCGATCGCCCAGCGGCAAGGCCGATTACCGCTGGGCCCGCGCCACGGCGTTGGCGGAGCTGGAGCGGCCCCGCTCGTGAACGGGGACTACGGCCGATGGACGATCGACTATCCCGGCGAGCGATTGATGATCGTCCCATACGAAGACCGCCCCATCGAGATCCCGTCTGATGACGACTTGGCTGACGACGCCGCTGGGCGATCGTCACTTTCCCATCGTGATGATCGACGGAATCCACCTCGGGGACCATCAGGGCGAGTCCTCCGCTAGCTCGGACAAGCCAGAGTATCCGTGGATGCGCCTCTACTTCGACCTTTGCCCTCGTCGCGCTGGGTCTAGGCAGACTCGCGGCGGGGCGAACCGTATGGCGCCGGCGGGATCGTCGGAGCGCGTAGCCGCACTCGACACTACGCCGAACGAATCCGCAGACCGCCCCGTAACCGCACCAGCCGCTTAG
>JACZXC010000145.1:0-2740 GCA_022571825.1 Myxococcales bacterium
GCGCCCAGGTCCTGCGCGACCTCGGGATCTGCCGAATGCGCATGATCACGAACAACCCCGGCAAGCGCGCCGCAATTGAGGGATACGGTCTCACGATCGTCGAGCGGGTGCCGCTCGAGGTCCAGCCAAACGAGAAGAACCTGGAGTACCTTCGCACCAAACGGGCGAAGCTCGGACACGTCCTGGATTTGATGAGCTAGATCGGGACCGGTCCGGGAGTCGGGGTGCACGAGGGGAGCGGCATGTTTGATTCCGTAGAGGCGGTCGAAAAGAGCCTGGGCGAGCAGAGCTACATCTGCGACCGCAAGATCGCCACCGTGGTGTTTCTGGCGGGACGGCTCGAGAAGCCCGTGCTGGTCGAGGGTCCGGCGGGAGTCGGAAAGACCGAGCTGGCCAAGGCGGTCGCGGCCGCGACCGGCCGCGACCTGATCCGCCTTCAGTGTTACGAGGGCCTCGACGAGGCCAAGGCCCTGTACGAGTGGGAGTACTCGAAGCAGCTGCTCTACACCCAGATCCTCAAGGAGCGCTTCACCGAAGTCATGGCCGACGCGACGACCCTCGCCGAAGCCGCCGAGCGGGTGGGCCGGGAAGACAGCGTCTTCTTCTCGGAACACTTTCTCGTGGCACGGCCGCTGTTGAACGCGATCACCGCCGAGGAGCCGACCCTGCTGCTCGTGGACGAGGTCGACAAGTCGGATCCCGAGTTCGAGGCCTTCTTGCTGGAGGTGCTGTCCGACTTTCAGGTCACGGTGCCCGAGATCGGAACCATCAGCGCCACGCACAAGCCCCTGGTATTCCTGACCTCGAACAACGCCCGGGAGCTGAGCGACGCGCTCAAGCGCCGCTGTCTGCACCTGTTCATCGATTACCCCAGCGAGGAACTCGAGGGGCGTATCCTCGAGACGAAGGTGCCGGGTGTGAACGCCCGTCTGATCCAGGACCTCGTGAGGATGATGCACCGGCTTCGCGAGCTGGATCTGAAGAAGGCTCCGTCGATCAGCGAGACCCTCGACTGGGCCCGGGCGTTGCTGGCGCTCAACGCGAAGGAGCTCGATGAGGATCTGGTGAAACAGACCCTCAACGTGATCCTCAAGTACGAGGGGGATGTCCGCAAGGCCGAAGGTGAACTCGGCAAGCTGCTGGCGCGCAAGGCCGAGGAGGCCAAGGTCCAGGCGGGGGCGCGGACCCCGGTGGCGGTGGCGACCTCCGCGAAGAAGGGCGCTCTGCACTAGCGGGTCGCGAGCCGACCATGCAGAAGAAGATCCTCGAATTCACCAATATCCTGCGAAAGAGCGGGATCCGGGTGTCCACTGCCGAAGCCATCGATGCCTTCGCGGCGCTGGACGAGCTGTCGCTCGACGACCGGGACGTCTTCCGGGACGCCTTGCGCTCGACGCTGGTCAAGCGCGGAGAAGAGGTTTCCACCTTCGACGAGCTCTTCGAGCTGTTCTGGTCCGGCGTCCACGACAACCTGCGCGAGACCTTTGGCGATGCCATCCAGGGGATGGCGGCCCTGGGCATGGATCTGGAGGAGCTGCTCCGCCAGATCGCCGGGATGCTCCAGAACATGCAGGGCGACGCCGGGCAGCTCTCGGAGCTGGCGCGGGCGATGCTCACAGCGGACCTGGACCTGCTGGAGCAGTTGATCCGGGGGGCTGCGGAGCAGTCGGGACTCGACCGGATCGAGAACTTCCTCCAGGTTGGCTTTTTCAGTCGGCGCACGGTGGAGCAGATGGACCTGGATGGCGCGGGCGAAGAATTGCGAGACCTGGCCGCGATGCTGGAAGAGGCCGGAATGTCGCCGGCGGAGGTCGCCGCTCTGCGCGGGCTGATCGATCGCCTGATGGAAGCCGCCCGAAAGAGCGTGCGCAACTTCACCGAGCGCGAGCTCCAGCAACAGAATCACGACTATATGGAGAAGTTCCGGCGCGAGACGCTACTGGAGAAGAGCTTCTACCACCTGACGGAGGACGAGATCCGCAAGATGAGGGATGTGGTCGAGCGCCTCGCGCAGCGGATCAAGAACGTCCTGTCGACCCGGCGCCGGCGTCGGAAGCGAGGCAAGCTCGACCTTCACCAGACACTCCGGCGCAACATGTCGCGCGGGGGCATTCCCTTCGAGCTCGTGTTCAAACAGCGGAAGAAGGACCGGCCGAAGCTGGTGATTCTGTGCGACGTCTCGTCATCGGTGGCCAATGTGTCCCGCTTCATGCTCCAATTCGTCTACTCCCTCCAGGAGGCCTTCACCAGGATCCGCTCCTACGTGTTCGTGGCCGAACTCGGGGAGGTGACCCACGTCTTCCAGGAGAGCGATATCAACAAGGGGATCGAGGAGGCCTTGGAGGGGGGCGGTGCGATCAACGTCTACACCCGGTCCAACTTCGGCTTCGCGTTCCACCACTTCTGGCAGAATCACCTCGCGGCCGTCGACAAGAAGACGACGGTGCTGATCCTCGGCGACGCCCGCAACAACTACAACGACCCGCGGGCGTGGTGCCTGCGAGATATTCACAACAAGGCCAAGAACGTGGTCTGGCTGAACCCGGAGAGCCCCAGCGCCTGGGGTTTCGGCGACAGTGTGATGGACAAATACCTGCCCTACTGCGACTTCGCCGAGGAGTGCCGCAATCTCCGCCAGCTGTCGGCGACCGTCGACCGCCTCGTCCTTTGACCCGACCGTCCCCGGGATTCGAACCCAAAGCGGAACGCCCCGCCGGTCAGCCGGCGGGGCGTCTCGCGA